>DROX01000237.1 GCA_011321725.1 Nitrospirota bacterium
GGAGTGATCCCCTGGCCCTGTCCCTCTATCAAGACAAGTGCGCCTGCATCAATTGCCACTGCCTTTGAATGTTCAAAACCGTGCCCCAGCCCCTCCTGTTCAAGCTCAAGATAATTGATGCACTGTCTTATCAGAAGGTTTTTAGCAAGGAGCTGCCTGGAATAATCTATCTCCTTCCAGAATATCCTGTAGAAGCTTGGTGGGCCCAGCTCCTCTGCAAGCTTAACCGCCCGTTCTTTCAATTCCTGATAGATCCTGTTCATAAACCATTTTCAATAGAATCAATAGGCTTTTTTGATAACAAACGACTTTACTATTGACAATAACTCTAATAAGTGTTATATATAAATATGAAACTCCTAAAGTTACAATTTCCAAATCTTCCAAATCTTTTAATCCTGTTACTCCTTATTTTTGCAATTTTTTTGCCTGCTCAGACATGTGCATACACAATGAAGCCCGGGCAGGCCACCATAGAATACAATAGCTGTTTTGGAAAACCCATATTAGCCCCTGACCAGGAGTCTTTCATTGTTTTGTTGCCCATGATTGTCATCCTTGCCTTTACCTCTACCTACAGGAGGTTCCCAACCCCGCCTTTTTATAATTTTATCATTTCTTCCAAACTATTAAAACCTCCAAGACCACCCTCTTCTTTCATGACAGAGGTAATCTAAATATTTTTAGAAGGAGGTGTGTCTATGAAAAAGAGGATTCTCATGGTCACCATGGTATTTCTGCTCTTGCCAGCACTGGCGTACGCCAAGGTTGCCAACACGATTGATGAGCTTGTTCAGATGTACGACGACAGCAAATGCAAGGAATGTCACCCCCAGGTTTATGAAGAGTGGCAGCAGTCCTACCATGCAAAGGCTGTAGTAAACTCTCTCAAGGGAATGCGAAATTTCTATGCCATTGGCGTACCGAAGGAATGGGAGAGGAAGTTAACCAAGACAGAGGTGTTGAAATGTCTTGACTGCCATGCGCCAGCGGTGAGGTATGCCTCAGAGGAGCTGGCTGTGAAGATAGCAAAAATGATCGTTGAGGCAAAGGATACAAAGGATGAGGCCAGACGTGAGGAGTTGAAAAAGGAACTGGGCAAACTGAATGTTGGCTGTCTTTCCTGTCATAATATCAAGGCCCTTTCCATCTCCAGGGGTCTCCTTGGTGATCCCGAGCCGGGTACGATCTACACGTCACATATGATCATCTCACCAGCACATAAGACAGAGCCTGTTAATACCCTTGATAAATCCCTTTTCTGTGCCCAGTGCCATGGCAGATATACAGCCCCTGATGGTGAACAGATCATGTGCAACACCCTCAGTGGAAGCTATTACAACAACTACGTATCAAGAGGTGGCGCCGAGACCTGTCAGGACTGTCATATGAAAAAGAAAAATCGTGGGCACCGATTCCCGGGTGGTCACGACCTTGAGATTGTAAAAGAGGGCATAGGTTTTGAGGCCGAGATCCAGGGTGTGAGGCATACAGTTGGAAAGTGGATTCCACGGGCGATCATAAGGGTTGCTCTTGAAAACAAGGCAGGCCACCGTATCCCCGATGGCTGACTATGGTCTGGCAAAGTGGTCCTGGAAGTGACCGCTAAGGACAACAAGGGCAAGGTGTATAAAGAGGTCAAGTCCTACTACCCCATCGGTATAGACCTTGATGGCTATATGCGTTATGGTGCATGGCAGATCAAGGAGATGATAGACCTCACACTGCAACCCAAGACCATCCAGAATGAACAGGTTGTCTTTGAGTTTGACAAGGATGTAAAGTCTGCTGACGTGACAGTGAATGTCTATTACTACATCAGTGGCAAAAAGGGAGACAGGATTTACACCGCCTCAAAGCAGCTGAGTTTTGAATAGCCTTCCCTGAAGGGGCGACTCTGAGTCGCCCCTTCATCCAAGATCATCTGTATGCAGTGGTATGAACTTATCGCCATTCCGGGTGCACCCTGAGTTCAGACAATGCCTTTTTTGAGGATGTCGTGAAGATGTATAACCCCGGTGGGACGCCCCTCTGCATCTGGCACTACAAGGGAGGTAATGGAATACTGCTCCATCACTGAGAGGGCCTTGGCAGCCAGGGCATCCTTGTCAATGGTCTTTGGGTTCCGGGTCATTACCTCGCTTGCCCTTTTCTGGAAGAACTCCACACCCCATCTTTGAATCCCCCGCCTCAGGTCTCCATCGGTAATTATCCCCTTGATCTTTCTGTGGCTATCACATACAACGGTCATGCCCAGGCGCTTAGAGGACATCTCAATGGCCGCATCGGTCATGGGCGTGTCAAGCTGAACAATGGGTATTGCATCCCCTGTATGCATCAGGTCCTTTACCCTCACAAGGAGCTTTTTCCCAAGGGAGCCATTGGGATGAAACATGGCAAAATCCTCTTCCTTGAAGCCCTTCATCTCCAGAAGCGCAACAGCCAGGGCATCACCCATTGCCAGGGTGGCTGTGGTGGAGGCAGTTGGAACGATGCCAAGGGAGCATGCCTCCTTTTCAACTGTCACATCCAGCACAATGTCTGAAGACCTTCCCAGGGTGGAATCAGGACGTGTCATGGATATCAGCCCCACACTGAAACGTTTGATATAGGGGATAAGCCTGAGGACCTCCTCTGTTTCACCACTGTTTGAGATGGCAAGCACTATATCCTCAGATGTCACCATCCCCAGGTCTCCATGGCCTGCCTCGGCAGGATGCAAAAACACGGCAGGCGTGCCTGTGGAGGATAAGGTGGCAGCGATCTTCTTCCCGATCAGGCCTGATTTCCCCATGCCCGTGACAATAAGGCGGCCCTTCATCTCGCAGAGCATCTCTGCTGCCTTCCGGAAATTGTCATCAAGCCTGTTCAGGAGCGCGTTGATGGCCTCTGCCTCGGTCTTCAAAACCCTTTCTGCAATCCCTATGATATCCACAGAAGCCTTATCCATTTACCCTCTGTTTCATGAACATGGAAATCTTTTGAAAAGCCCTTTCTACCTCCCCTGTCAGACAAAGGACCTGACAAGGGTGTATATCTTCTTTGTCTCTTCAAAAAACCTGTCAAGGTCTGATAGCCTTATCATGTTTGGCCCGTCACAGAGGGCTTTCTGCGGCTCTGGATGCACCTCCATGAAAAGACCGTCCACACCAGCGGCCACAGCCGCCCTTGCCAGAACCGGTGCAAACTCGCTCTGCCCCCCTGAGGCAGCGCCCCTGCCACCGGGCAATTGAAGACTATGGGTCACGTCAAATACAACAGGATAACCATATTGCTTCATTATGGGAAAGCCTCTGAAATCCACCACAAGATTGTTGTAACCAAAGGTTGTTCCCCGCTCCGTTATGATCAACTGCCTGTTCCCCGTTGAGGTGAACTTCTCAATTACGTTCTTCATATCCCATGGAGCCAGAAACTGGCCCTTTTTGATATTCACAGGTTTCATTGTCCTTGAGGCTGAAAGTATCAGGTCTGTCTGCCTGCACAAAAAGGCGGGGATCTGTAATACATCCACCGCTTCTGCTACGGCCCCTATCTCCTCCGTTGAGTGAACATCTGTAAGCACTGGTAGCCCGTACCTTTGCTTCACCTCCTTGAGTATCCTCAACCCCTCCCGTATACCAGGGCCACGAAAGGAGGCAATAGAGGATCTGTTGGCCTTGTCATAGGAGCTTTTAAATATAACCGGCATTGCATGCTCTCTTGATAGTTCTCTGAGCCTCTCGGCTGTGCGAAATACTACCTCCTCAGACTCTATCACACAGGGGCCTGCGATAATGAAAAGGTCATCTCTCTTGAATAGGCCTTCTTTAAACATCCTGCCTGCTTAAAAAATCAAGGATCTCCTCGGAGAAGTCTTCCATCTCTATAATCATCCTTCCTGCCATGCTGAGATAGTAGTTATAGCCGATAACAGCAGGTATGGCCGCGGCAAGACCCATTGCTGTTGCAATCAGTGCCTCGGCAATCCCTGGCGCAACAACTGCAAGAGATGCCGAGCCTGCTGCACCAATGCCATGAAAGGAGTTCATAATCCCCCAGACAGTACCAAAAAGCCCGATAAAGGGGGTTGTGGAGCCAGTAGTGGCAAGGAAGTTGAGATACCGCTCAAGGCGCGCACTCTCAAGCGCTGCATACCGCTTCAGGGACCTTCTTAACTCCTCTCTATTCTGAACCTGCTCACTATAAACAGCCCTGTAAATCCGTGCAAGGGGGCTTACCAAAAGATGCCTGCTTGCCTGCAGCAAGGCCTTCCTGGTATATCCGCTGTCGTATAGTTTTAAGAAACTCAGGTTTTCCTTTTTTGCCCTTGAAAAGAACCGCCATTTGTAGAGGATAATCGCCCAGGAAAATATTGAGAACAGAAGAAGCACTGCGATGACAAATTTTACAACCGGCCCTGCATTCAGAACAAGCTTAAGTGCTGTTAGACCCATGGTATGGAGAGTCCTTTCCTATCAGATATCTATGTTTCTTGCCTCAAGGGCATGCTTTACAATGAATTCCTTGCGGGGCTCAACCTGATCACCCATCAGTATTGTGAATATTTCATCCGCCTGCACAGAGTCCTCCACAGACACCTGGAGCAGTGTCCTTTTCTCAGGATCCATCGTGGTCTCCCAGAGCTGCTGTGGATTCATCTCTCCAAGACCTTTGTACCGCTGGATGCTGAGCCCCTTTCGTGCGATATCAAGTACAGCATTGAAGAGGTCCTTTACATGCTCAAAGCCTCTCTCCTCATCTTTGACCCGTATCAGATATGGTTTCGGAGCGAGTTCTTTAACAATGCTGTACTTTGCCTGCAGTTCCTTGAAGTCCGGCGAGTTGATGAACTCATCCATCAGCCTCACCCTTTTCCCGAGCCTTCTTACCTCCACAGCGTAGCATGCATGCTCCTCGTCAAAGGTTATCTCCGAGATCTTAACATTTGAGAACCTTTCTTTTATCTCATTACAGAGCGATTCAAGTGCCACCCTGTCCTTCAAAACTGCATCGTCAACATCTCTGCTGAGAATGTATTCAAGTATATCAATGTCCTTGCGTCTCAGCACAAACCAGTTCAGGAGATTTACATACTCGTAGATCCTCCTGAGGAGGGTTATCATTGCCTTGCCTTTTACAAAGTCGCCTCTGTACCGGATGGCTACATCCTCTGCAGCAAGCTCAAAGAGCATATCCTGCAGTTCCGTATCGCTCTGGATGTATTTTTCTGTACGACCCTTTTTTACCTTGTAGAGGGGTGGTTGTGCGATATAGAGATAGCCATTCTCTATGATCTCCGGCATCTGCCTGTAGAAAAAGGTAAGCAACAGGGTCCTTATATGGGCACCATCCACATCTGCATCAGTCATGAGTATGATCCTGTGGTATCTTATCTTTGATATGTCAAACTCCGTTCCAATGCCCGTGCCAAGGGCTGTTATCAGTGTCTTTATCTCTTCAGAGGAGAGCATCTTGTCGAGCCGTGCCTTTTCTACATTCAGGATCTTCCCTCTCAGGGGCAGTATGGCCTGAAAACGTCTGTCCCTGCCCTGTTTGGCAGAGCCACCGGCAGAGTCTCCTTCCACAATGAAGAGTTCGCTCTGGGCCGGATCCTTCTCAGAACAATCTGCAAGCTTACCGGGCAGGCCTGAATCCTCAAGCGCGCCTTTTCTTCTTGCAAGCTCCCTTGCCTTGCGGGCAGCATCCCTTGCCCTTGCAGCCTGAAGTGCCTTCTCAATGATCTTTTTTGCATAGGCGGGATGCTCCTCTAAGAACTGGCCGAGTTGATCGTTCACGATTGATTCCACGATTCCCTTCACCTCGGTATTACCCAGTTTCATCTTGGTCTGCCCCTCAAACTGAGGCTCTGGAACCTTTACACTGATCACCGCTGTGAGACCCTCCCTTATGTCATCACCGGAGAGGGTAAGTTTGCCATTTTTTATGAGTCCTGAGGACTGGGCATAATGATTGGCTGTTCTTGTAAGGGCTGATTTGAAACCTATCAGATGTGTGCCACCCTCGCGGGTGTTTATGTTATTTGCAAAGGTGTAGATGGTTTCGGTGTAGGAATCATTATACTGCAGAGCTATCTCAACCATGATCCCCTCCCTCTCACCTGAAATATAGACAGGCTTGGGGTGAAGTGGTGTCTTGTTCTTGTTCAGATGCTCTACAAAGGAGACGATTCCTCCCTTGTAATAGAACTCCTGTTTTTTACCTGTACGTTCATCCGCAATGGAGATACGAAGGCCTTTGTTCAGGAAGGCAAGCTCACGCAACCGTTGAGACAGGGTTTCGTAGCTGAACTCCGTGGTTTCAAATATCTCGCTATCGGGTTTAAAGGTAACCTTTGTGCCTGTAGAACGTGTCTTGCCAATAACCTCCAGGGGTGTAACAGGGACCCCTCGCTGGAACTTCTGCACATATACCTTACCGTTTCTCTTGATCTCCACCTCAAGCCATTCCGACAGAGCATTCACCACCGATACACCAACACCATGAAGTCCTCCTGAAACCCTGTAGGCCTTTGCCTCAAACTTTCCTCCTGCGTGCAGCTCTGTAAGCACTATCTCTGCAGCAGAACGCCCCCTGGGGTCTCCGGGGTGGGGCTCGGTGGGGATTCCCCTGCCATCATCTATCACCGTACAGCTACCATCATGATGGAGGATCACCTCTATGTTTTTACAATAACCTGCAAGCGCCTCATCAACACTGTTGTCAACAACCTCATAGACAAGGTGGTGCAACCCCTCGGGGCCTGTTGAGCCGATGTACATGGCTGGACGCTTGCGCACCGCCTGAAGGCCCTTCAGGATCTTGATATCCTCTGCTGTATATTCATTTATATCCTTCTTCATTCAGATACCTCCTGGGCATTGTTATATTTTATCATTTTGGCAGTACTTAAGGGGGAAAGAAAAAAAGCATCAAAGCATGCATAAAGGCTTAAAATGATTTTTAGATGCAGCTACTCCCTATATCCTCATGGGCATTACAACGCAGATGTAGTTCTCTATGCCCACTTCTTTCAAAAGGGTGGGGCTCAGTGGCTCCTGGAGTTCAAAGACCACTGTATCGGCTGACATTGCATTCAGGGCATCCACGAGGTATCTGGCATTGAACCCCAGAGAGATCGCCTCACCACTGTACTGTACATCAATCTCATCCCTGGCATCACCAAGGTCAGGGTTTGAGGCAGTAAGTGTTATCCTGTCAGTCTCAAGGTCAAGCTTTATGGCATTGCTTCTGTCCTTGCTGATTATTGAGACCCTTCTGAGGGCCTTGATGAAATCCTCTCTCTGGACAAGAACCTTCTTTTCATTTGCCACAGGGATAACCTGCTCATAACTTGGATAATTACCCTCAATTAATCTGACAAGGAACTCTATCTCGTCGGTTTTGAAAACAACATGGTTCTTTGTTATATGCATTAAGATGGTGGTATCCGTAGCCTCCGCCTCCACAGCCTCTTCTTCTGTCTCTCTTGACCTGGTGGCCTTCAGTAAAAACCTCCTCAGTTCAGAGGCTGATTTCCGTGGAACGATAACCTTTGTCTCTTCCAGCCCTTCAACATTCAGGGGTTCCTTGATCAGGGAGAGCCTGTGGCCATCTGTACCCACAATGGCAAAACTCTTCTCATCAGGCTTTATATGAAAGAGGAGGCTGTTGAGTGTGTACCTTGTATCACTCTCTCCGGCGGCATAGAGGGTCTTCTCTATCATGTTTTGTAGCTTTGATGCACTGAAGCTGATGGTCTTGGTATCCGTAATTTGAGGCCACTTTGGGAAGTCGTCCGGATTCATGCAGGCAATGCGAAAGAGGCTCTTTCCCGTCCTGATCTTAAGCCAGTCCGTACCTTCGGCCTCCAGCTCTATCTCACCATCCATCTCCCTGACAATCTCATAGAACTTTTTCGCAGGTATGCATAGCTGGCCACCTTCTTTGATCTCCTCTATCTGAAGCGGCTCTTTTATGGCTGTCTCAAGGTCTGTGGCGGTTATAAAAGAGCTTTGATCCACTGTTAAGAGAAAATGTCCGAGTATGGGCATGGTGGACTTCTTGTCTACAATGCTCTGGATATTGGACAGTCTGCTCTGCAACTCCTCTTTGTTGACCCTAATATGCATATTAGCCTCCTCAAAGTATTTTGCTTCAGAAGCCCTTTATTTTATTTATCAGGCTTTCTATAATCCTGTTGAATGACTCGTCGCTGCTTTTTCTCTTTTCAACCTGCTTGCATGCATAGATCACGGTAGCATGGTCCTTACCACCAAAGTATTTACCAATATCCTGCAGGGAGAGGTCTGTCAGCTCTCTTGCAAGATACATTGCAATCTGCCTTGGTATGGCAATCTCCTTTGTACGCTTTCTGGATTTTAATTCAATAGGTTTAACGTTATAAAATTCTGCTACAGTTTTGATGATCAGGTCAACCGTTATCGGTCTTTCCTCATCAACAAGAAAGTCCTTCAGTACCTCCTTTGCCATGTCAAGGGTGATGGGAACACCGGTGAGAGAGGAATGAGCTGCAAGCTTCAGCAGGCATCCTTCAAGCTCCCTGATGTTTGACTTCACCCTTGTGGCAAGATAGTACTTAACATCCTGTGGAAGTATTATACGCTGAAATTCGGCCTTTTTTTCAAGTATTGCTATCTTTGTCTCCACAGACGGAGGCTGTATATCAGCAATAAGGCCCATTGTGAATCGTGACTTCAGCCTGTCCGTGATATCCTTTATATCCTTAGGCGGTCTGTCACTGGATATGACGATCTGTTTTTCCTGTTCGTAAAGGGAGTTAAAGGTGTGGAAGAACTCCTCCTGTGTCTGTGTCTTGTTTGCAATAAACTGTATGTCATCTATGAGCAGGAGATCAATGTTTCTGTATTTGTCCTTGAACTGGGTCATCTTGTCATGCCTTATTGCAGAGACCACCTCGTTTGTAAACTGCTCGGACTGGACATAAAGGACATTCATCTCCGGATGGGTATCAATCACCATGTTACCAATGGCATTTATAAGGTGTGTCTTACCAAGTCCAACTCCACCGTAGATAAAGAGAGGATTGTATACCGTTCCAGGTGACTCTGCCACCTTTATTGCGGCTGCGTGTGCGAGCTTGTTGCTTGGCCCTACGACAAACTCTGAAAAGGTGTATTTTGGATTCAGGTTTATACCCTTTCTTCTTAATGCCCGTTTTTTTGTATCAATCCTGGCAGAGATCTTTTTTGTTTCGGAATCCTGCTTTTCAGAAATCCTGTATCTGACGGTGATCTCTCTGCCTGTTATCATCCTCAGGGTATCTTCAATAATGTTTGAATAGTTCTCCTCAATCCACTCCTTGTAAAACCTGTTAGGTATCTCAAGGGTTATATGATCATCCTTGAGCTGCCTTACCTTTATGGGCTTGAACCAGAGGTCAAAGGTTCCTATACCAACATTTGATGATATGTAATCAAGGCATTTTTCCCAGATAATGTCTTTTTCTTTCATCCCGGATCTCTTTTTAACAGGTTATTAACAATGTGTTAAAAACTCATTTAGATTTTCCATCCCAACTGTTGATAATATCATGAAAATCTGTTTATATCTTATAGTGAAAATGTTAATTAACCTCAAATTTTGATTTACAGTTAAGTATGTTTAAGTTTTCCCTTCCCTTATCAAGATGATACCAACAGGCAAGAGCCTTGCCTGACAAGGCCCTCAAAATATTTCAACAAAACTAACAGTCTCTACTAACAGCTTCTACTTACTCTCTTTATATACTTAAAAGAAGCAGTATTTATGATCAAGAAACAGAACTCCTGGAATACTTTTTCAAATAGGCATATATAAAATCATCTATATCACCATCAAGAAAGGCATCAACATTTCCTGTCTCCATGTTCGTACGATGGTCCTTGACAAGCCTGTATGGATGGAGCACATAGGACCTTATCTGGCTTCCCCATGCGATCTCCTTCTTGTCACCTATTATGCTTTCCATCCTCTCTTCCTGTTCACGTCTTCTGAGATCATAGAGCCTGGCCTTGAGGATCTTCATTGCCATTTCACGGTTCTTGTGTTGAGATCTTTCATTCTGACAGCTCACCACTATCCCTGTTGGTATATGGGTTATCCTTACGGCAGATGAGACCTTGTTTACATGCTGCCCCCCTGCACCAGATGCCCTGAATGTATCAATCCTGAGTTCATCATCCCTTATCTCAATCTCTATATCATCCTCAATCTCGGGATAGACAAGCACAGCGGTAAAGGATGTATGTCTTCTCTTGTTTGCATCAAAGGGTGATATCCTCACAAGTCTGTGCACACCTCTTTCTGATCTCAGATATCCGTATGCGTAAGGGCCCTGGATTGTTAGGGTAGCACTTTTTATGCCAGCTTCATCACCGTATTGAATATCCACAATGGTTGTCTTGAAACCGTGACGCTCTGCCCACCGAAGGTACATCCGCATCAGTATCTGTGCCCAGTCCTGGCTCTCTGTACCACCTGCTCCAGGGTGTATTTCAAGTATTGCGTTGCTCTTGTCAAGCTGGTCTGAAAGGAGATGTTTAAGTTCAAGTTCTTTGATCTCTCTCTTTAGGTTCTTTATCTCGCTGGAAAACTCCTCAACAAATAGTTCCCCGCCCTCTTCTGAGAGTATCCCGGCTGAATCCTTCAGATACTTGACCCTTTCGGTTATCTTCTGGAAGGGAAGTATAATGTCTTCCAGTTCAGCCTTTCTTTTCTGCAGTTCACGGAGCTTATCAGGATCGGACCAGACAGACTCTTCTGTTAGTTTCCTGTTTATCTCCTCTAATTCAGAGGCAATTGCCTCTACATCAAAGACAACCTCTGAGATCTAATATCCTTGCTTCAAGCTGGCTCAGTTCTTCCTTAAGATCCTTCTCAACTATCATGATCTAATACCTCCTCTTTTATGTCTGATTTTTATCAGTGCAAGTGCAATGTACAACAGACAAAGATAACTGAAAAAATCTCCATATTTTTTATAAAAACTCTCAATTTCAACCACAGGTATGTTCGCGACGATATAGCCTGTCCGGAACAGGCCGAGCTTCTTTATGACATCACCCTTTGCATCAATAAATCCAGAGATCCCGGTGTTTGCAGCCCTTACAAGGGTGACCCTGTTTTCAATTGCCCTGAATCTGGATATTGAGAAATGCTGATAGGGCCCTGTAGTTTTTCCAAACCAGGCATCATTTGTTATGTTTATCAATAAATCGGCACTGGCATCAACTAACTTCCTCACAAGCCCAGGGAATATCGCTTCGTAACAGATGATGGTAGAAAAAGCTCCCCACTTCAGTTGAGCCCCTTTATATGATGTCCCGGCCTTATAGTCTCCAATTCCCTCTACCAGTCTGTTTATAAAAAAAAGCAGGTCTTTAAGAGGGACATACTCACCAAAGGGGACCAAATGTATTTTATCATAAACATAGAGCAGATTTCCATCTTCATCATAAAGCAATGCACTGTTTGTCAGCGAGTAGTATAGCCTGTTTTTTACCACCCTCCTGTCCCTCACAAGGATGGCACCGGTCAAAAGGGGTGTGTCTATCTCTTTTATAAAGGATTTCAACCGCTTGGACAATTTTTTATCCAGGTCAGGGTAAAAGGGTAGCGCTGTTTCAGGCCATACGATCAGCTGCGGCTTCTCTCTCAGAGAGCTTTTGGTGAGTCTGAAATAGCGCTGGACGACATCTTTCTGATACCTCCTGTCCCACTTCACAGACTGGTCAATATTTCCCTGAACAATGGCCACCCTAATATGTCTTGAAGATGAGGTTATCCTCTTGATCTCCTTTATTCTCTGTGTCCCATATGCAACGGAGAGGGCGAAAAGTAGCATTACCATTGTAAATGACAGAAGGGCGGTTCTCCTATCTGTTTTTTTCATGAAGTGTGTGATTACAAGGTCAGTTAGTGCTGTATTAACAAGGATTACCAGAAAGGAGACCCCGTATATCCCTGTAATATCTGCAATCTGCACCAGCGTGGAGAACCCCTCCTGGGTATAACCAAGGAGGGACCAGGGAAAGCCTGTAAAAAGCCTCCCTCTGAGGAATTCAAGACCCACCCAGAGGAAAGGTGCAAAGGCTGTTAAAAGAACGGGTCTTTTGGAGGTCATGGTGGATACAATAAGGCCAAAAAGTCCTGTATAGAGGCTTTCATAGAGGCAGAGACCCATCACCACCGTGATGCTCACAACAAAGGGGACCCCTCCGTACTGGTTGATTGAGTGGTATATCCAGTACTGGGTAACGAAAAAATAGGGCAGGCCAAAGGAGAGACCATAAAAAAAACCCCCTTTTCCATCCCTGCCGTAGAGTGACAAAAGAAAGGGTACAATGCAGAAAAAGGCAAGAAAACCAAGATTAAACGTGGGATATGCAAGGGACAGCAGAAGTCCTGAAAATACCGGGATCAGATAGCCCTTATATTTTCCTGGAATGATTGTCTCTCTCATATTTTTCAAGGATAACATTACACTGTAAAAAAGGCAACAACGGGGATGACTAACGCTGCCTCTGTATTTCCTCAAGGATGGCCAGTACAGCCAGGGTGATTTTATGGTTGGAGATGCTTTTCAAGAGACTCACGATTTTTTCTATTTCATGGTGGGTCCCGTAGGCCTCTTCCTCATCCTTTATTAATGGAGCAGGTTCCTGAGGGGTCTTACCCCCTGGCAGCAGGGAAGATATGCTCACATTCAGGGCATCAGCGATCTGGAACAGACGTTCCACGGAAACACTACTCTTTCCCATCTCGTATTTCTGTATCTGCTGGTATGTAATGCCCAGTTTATCAGCAAGCTGCATCTGGGTCAGTCCTGCACGAACTCTCTCTTTTTTAATAATCCTGCCAAGCTCTTTCTTGATGTCAAAATCCATATCATTCAGTTTTCTCAATTTTGTCCAGCCCTGTCTACAATCTCAGGGTTGTAACTATTGAAAAATGCAACTAATATGATATATAATTTGTTAAAATCCAGGAGGTGAGTCATGTCACAAACAGGAGGGAGCAGTACACGGAGAGGGAGGATCCTCCTTGTAGATGATAACAGGCTGATACATAACCTCTTACGTGACTTTTTAACAGAGAGGGGCTTTTCATTGCAGGCCGCTTTTTCCGTTTCAGAGGCAAAGAAACGATTGGTATCAGAGAGCTTTGATATGGTTATAACTGACTACAATCTGCCCGATGGCAGCGGCACAGATGTGGTGGAATTTATAAGACAGAACAGGGCGGGTACAAAGATTATCGGTATCAGCGGTAACGAGGATGGGGAAATATTCTATGCCGCTGGTGCTGATGGTTTTATCGCAAAACCCTTCAAGGTTGTTGCCATCTTTCAGCTCATAAACAACCTGTTAGAGGAGAGGTTGAAGGAGGTACAAGGGTAGCATCAATCAGGCACTTTTGTGAGTAAAATAACACAGATGTTGTGTCATATCCCGCAACCGGGCCTTTTCCATAATGAACATTCCTGGCGTTGAATGGACAGCGAGCCTATTCCCCGTGGTCTCTGCCGCGGGAAGATCAATCTTGACAGCCAATGTTACACTGTGACAGAATAATCTTACATATCCCTTTTTTTCAAGATCAGGCCTTTGAAAAGATCTGCCGAAGTGGTGGAATTGGTAGACACGCAAGATTCAGGATCTTGTGGGGGCAACCCCGTGGGGGTTCGAATCCCCCCTTCGGCACCATTCTTACAAGAGACCTTTCATTGACAAAGCGCTGGCGCTTTAGAGTAAAATAAATAGGCTTCCCCGGTAGCTCAGTTGGCAGAGCGGGTGGCTGTTAACCACTAGGTCGCTGGTTCGAGTCCGGCCCGGGGAGCCA
>DROX01000238.1 GCA_011321725.1 Nitrospirota bacterium
GCCAATTACGGATGTTACAAATACCCCTGCATCGCCAATTACAGCCCTGCCAGGCTCTATATGTACCTGGGGCATGCCGGGGAAGTGGTCCTTAAGGATCCGGTTCACCATTGCTTCAATCTCGGCTATATCCACCACATCAGAGATGTACCTTATGGGGTAGCCACCGCCTATGTTGAGAAGGGTCAGCTGGATACCCTCCTGCCTGGCACTCTGCCAGATATGGGCAACCTTATCCAGTGCGGTACTCCAGTTGTAGATGTTCTTGCACTGTGAACCCACATGGAAGGTGATCCCTACAGGTCTCAGACCCCTTTCTTTTGCATGCAGGAGCAGTTCAAGCGCCCTGTCCGGTTCAACACCGAATTTCTTGCTCAGGGGCCAGTCGCTACCCTCATTGGGTACGGAAAGCCTTACATAGACGGAGCTGTCAGGGGCGTACAGGGAGAGTTTTTCCACCTCAGCCCGAGAGTCAAAGGCAAAGTACCTTATACCGTAGCTGTAGGCCTCCCTTATGAAGTCGGGGCTCTTCACAGGATTGCTTGAGATTATCCTTTCAGGGGACACACCAAGTTCCCTGAGCAGCCCCAGTTCACCCTCAGAGGCAATCTCAAAGTTCAGATCCAGGGAGTCTATCAGCCTCACCACCTCTATGTCTGGGTGTGCCTTTACAGCATAGAAGACCTTTGAGTTGTCAATACCCTTTCCTATCAACCGGGCCTTTCTGATAACCACATCCCTGTCAATTAGCAGATAGGGTGTCTTCTCCTCAGCCGAGGCTATAAAGTTGAGGACCTTCTCCCAGGTTGATTTATTTATGGACCCCTGATACATTTCTATTTTTTTCTCATTTTAAGGTATCGTGTGATTGCGTTCCTGACAGCCTCGGGGATGTTCTTGCTCTTCTGCAGCACCGTCAGGTCATTGGTGCGGAGCCTTGATATGAAGGGCATGGATACGCCGGGTGGGGTCTTGGGGTTTGAGACAAGGGCAACGATTATGTTGTAACGCCGGATCCAGTCCCTCTTCTTTGATATGTATCTGAGGGCCTCCTCAGGTGCAGAGGGGTTTCTTGCGATGGCCTCAACCTCGGACTCGGTAAGCTTTGGATTTTCAAGGACCTTCATCACCACCTCCTTGTTGGGGTCCCTGATGAGTACGTTCCTTATCTCCTTTCCACCTCTGAGTGCCAGCTGGATCTTCTCCCCGATGGTAAGCCTCTGGACCCTGTTGAGTATGCTCTCGGTCTTCTGAAGCCCTGCCCCGGTTTCTTCAGCCTCCACAACATCCCGGGCAGATACAAGCCCCCTGTCCACCTTCACAGGAAGGTTGAGGCTGAGGGAGACCTCCTGTAAGAGGTCTTCAGGGGTTTTCCTGTGTTCATGGAGGAGTCTCAGTATCTCCGGTCTGTCTCTATTCGCCCTGTAGATATCATAGAAAATGGAGGTGTCAGCAGGGTCATCCATGAGCAGGCTGATCACCCCCTCAGATGCCACAGAGAGGTCTATACCTATGAGTTTTTCCTCTGACATTTGAATATATTTTTATCCCATCTATTATACATGGATTATCGGTATTTTAGGTATATGAAATACTCTATATTACCCTTCTGGCCCTTGATTGGTGAGGTGCATCTACCCCTGAGTTCAAGGCCCAGTTCCTGCAGTTTATTAATAACATTGTTCAGGGCCTCAAGCCTCTTTTCCTCGGACCTGATGATCCCTCCCTTGTCCACCCTGCCCTTACCAACCTCAAACTGGGGCTTTACAAGTGCCACGATCTCTCCCCCCTTCTTCAGGAATTTTAAAACCCCTGGTACAACCTTTAGCAGTGATATGAAGGAGACATCAATGGTAACAATGTCAACCTTTTCCGGCACACTCTCGGCCTTCATGTAGCGTATGTTCGTTCTTTCTATGGGTACCACCCTGGGGTCATTCCTGAGTGACCAGTGGAGGAGTCCATAACCAACATCAACTGCATAGACCCTCTTTGCACCATGCTTAAGGAGGCAATCTGTAAATCCCCCGGTTGAGGCACCTACATCCATGGCGACCCTGCCGGTGACATCTATATTGAACTCCCTGAGGGCCCCCTCAAGCTTAAGCCCACCCCTGCTCACATATGCAATCTCACAGCCCTTCAGCCTGACCGAGGCATCAGGGGCCACCAGGGTGCCTGGTTTTAATACAGGAACATCATCTACAAGCACCCTGCCTTCCATTATCAGTGCCCTTGCACGCTGGCGGCTTTCCACAAGCCCCTTCGCCACCAGTACCTTATCAAGCCTTTCCTTTTTTGCCATGCCTTTCTGCGGTGATTTTTATGAATTATATCACATCACTGCTGGACAGAAGTCACAGATGCCCGGGGATGCCCGCAGGAAAAGCCCATGCACAAAAGAGGCACATGCTATTGCCTTTGGAGGCCCTGGAAAATCAAAGAGGATGGTGAAGAAGGCCCTCTTCAGCCTGCTGAGCACCACTCAGTGTATTCAAAACCAGAGGAAAATTAACGATTTTTTGCTTGACAATCCTGTCTGTATTCCATATAATTATTTAAGAGGTGATGTTATGACAAGAGCTGACCTTGCACAGGAGA
>DROX01000239.1 GCA_011321725.1 Nitrospirota bacterium
ATGAAAAGCCCTTTATTGGCGAGGGTGAAAGGGAGCCGGACCTGGGGGATGTGAGGATAACGGTAATGATGATCTCCCTTGCCTCTCTCCTGATACTGCTCTTGCTTGTAGGTATTCACGGTCTGCTTTAGGCCTGAGGCGAACCCTGAAGACATCTCAGCTTCTCTCCCCCCTGTCTACAGTCTACTGTCTATCCTGTCTATCCTTTTCCCTCTTTGCCTTCTCCCACAGGGCGTTCATCTCGGTCAGGGTCAGATCGGTAAGCTCTCTTGCCTTTTTCCTGGCCTCTTCTTCAATATACCTGAACCTGCTGATGAACTTCTCAGTGGTTCTTCTTAATGCATCCTCGGGATTGATACCAGAGAAGCGGGAGATGTTCACGATCGTAAAAAGGAGATCTCCTATCTCTGATTCAATCTCCTCTCTATCACCCTTCTGAAGGGCCTCCTCAAACTCTCTCAGTTCCTCCCTGAGCTTGTCGCTCACCTCCTCGGTCTTCTGCCAGTCAAAACCCACACGGGATGCCCTTTCCTGCACCCTCTGCGCCCTCAGAAGCGAGGGAAGCGCAGCTGGAATTCCCTCAAGGACCGATTCTCTGAGTTTTCCCTCCCGTCTCTTGTGCTCCTCCCAGCGCTTGAGAACCTGGGCAGAGTCATCAACCCTGTCTTTTCCGAAGACATGGGGGTGACGGTTGAGCATCTTTTCAGTGATGGCCTCAATAACATCCCATATATCAAACTCTCCCCTTTCACTTGCTATCTGGCATTGAAAGATTATCTGGAACAGAAGGTCACCAAGTTCCTCCTTTATCTGGTCAGGTTCTTCCTTCTCAATTGCCTCTAAAAGCTCGTAGGCCTCTTCAATGATAAAGGGCTTTAGTGACTGCCTTGTCTGTTCCCTGTCCCAGGGGCAGCCCTTCTCGGAACGGAGTCGGGCCATTATGTTTACAAGTCTTTCAAAGGATGGTTCCCCTTTCATACACCTCTCCTGTCACCGAAGATTATCTTATGTATCTGCAGGTTGAGTCTTACATCAAGCCTGTCCATTATAATCCATTCAGAGAGCTTCTGTGGTTTCAGGTAACCCTTTGCCGGGGAAAGTAGTACACGGGGGCCGTGAAGGTTATACCTTTCAAGGAGGGCTTTTGTCCAGTCGTAGTCAGCCCTGTCAGTGATAACGAACTTTACCTCGTCATGGGGTCTTAATCTCTTCAGGTTTTCCAAATCCATCATCTCGGAGAAGCCGCTTCCAGGGGTCTTGACATCCAGTATTATCACTGCCCTGGGGTCAACGGGTGAGATATCCCTGGAACCGTTTGTCTCAACCAGTACGGTGAAGCCCCTGTCACAGAGTTCTTTTATGAGTAGAAGGGAGTGCTCCTGAAGGAGCGGTTCACCACCTGTTATCTCAACGAGGCGGAGCCTGCTGTCCAGGGCCATTGAGACAAGCCTTCCGATGCCCTCTCTGTATCCTTCCTCCTCATAGGCATATCTTGTATCGCAGTAATGGCACCTGAGATTGCAGCCAGCAAGCCTTATGAAAAAACATGGTAGCCCTGTGAAGGTGGATTCACCCTGTATGCTGAGGAAGGTTTCCGAGACATTTAATACCTCTTCATGCATCAGGATTCCTTCTGGAAGACCTCCTTGAGGGCCTTCTCAACAGGTGGTGGAACAAGCTCCTGTACCGAGCCTCCATAGGCGGCAATCTCTTTAACCATTGTTGAAGAGAGAAAGGAGTATTCCTCAGAGGGCATCATGAATACAGTCTCAATATGAGGGGCAAGCTTTCTGTTCAGCAGGGCCATCTGAAGCTCATACTCAAAGTCAGACACAGCCCTCAGCCCGCGGACAATTGCAATGCCCTTGCGTGAACTGACATAATCAACAAGCAGCGAGTCAAAGGGTTCAATGATTATATTGTCAGTATCCTTTAAAGACTCTTTTATCAGTTCTATCCTTTTCTCAAGGCTGAAGAGGGGCCTTTTTCTTGGGTTCTTTGCCACTGCAACTATGATCTCATCAAATATCCTGAGGCTTCTCAGTACGATATCAATATGACCATTGGTTATGGGGTCAAAGGTACCGGGGCAGATTGCCAGTCTCTTCATTACAATCTCTCCTTTATCTAATCTCCTGTTGTAATACTGTCCGATAAACCGTTAAATCCCCTGTCCTCATGTGAATGGTTATTTGATTTTCCCACCCTGCTGATATAATCTGTAAATGGTCAAAGATGTATCACCATATCTATAGGTTTTCCCTTTCCTCAGATTACCAGACTCCTCGGGCAGTGTAATCTTTGAGGAATGCTCTATAATTATAATACCATCCTCGGACAGTATCAGGCCATCTGAGATGAGGGGGAGTATCCTCTTTATCTCCCCGGACTGATAGGGCGGGTCAATGAATATCTGATCAAAGGTCTCACCCCTCTGTCTGGCTCTTTCAAGATACCTTCGGGCATCCATCCTGTGGACCCTGATCCTGCCTTCATAGCCGAGCCTTTCCGAGATCTCCTTTATCAGTCTGCATCTGTCCTTGTTGATCTCCACAAATACCGCCTCCCGGGCTCCTCTGCTGAGTGCCTCCATGCCCACTGCACCTGTACCTGCATAGAGGTCCAGAAACCTTGAACCCTTCAGGGCCTGCCCTAAGATGTTGAACAATGCCTCCTTTACCTTGGCAGATGTGGGTCGTAAGGGTGCCCTGGCTGAGGCGGTCTTGACAGGGATCTTGCGACCCCTTTCTTTTCCACCGGTAATCTTCACTGTATATCTCTCATTCCAGGGGGGGATTAATTATCTTGTCTTCCTCCCTTTTCTGGTCAAGGATTATGACCCTTCTGTCATCTACCTTCAGGCGGCCTTCTATAAAGAGCTTTATAGCATAGGGGTATATCTTGTGCTCCTCCATGAGGATCCGTTCCGAGAGTGACTCCTCGGTATCATCATGGTAGACCGGTACTGCTGCCTGTACTATTATGGGACCTGTATCCACCCCCTCATCAACGAAGTGTACCGTGCATCCAGATATCTTGACACCGTACTCCACTGCCTGCCTCTGACCGTGCAGACCGGGAAAGGAGGGCAGCAGCGCTGGATGGATGTTCATTATCCTCATGGGGTAGGCATCAATAAGGGGCTTTTTTACGACCCTCATGAATCCGGCAAGTATGACAAGCTCCACGCCTCGCTTCTTCAACTCTTCTGCAATGGCCCTGTAATAGCTGTCCCTGTCAGGGTAGTGGGAGGGTTCCATGATCTTGAAGGGTATCCTGCTTTTTCTGGCACGCTCAATGGCAAATGCCTCTGGATTGTCTGTTATAAGCAGCTCCACCTTTGCATAAAGATAACCAGAATCTATGGAGTCAATTATTGATTGGAAGTTTGATCCCCTTCCCGATGCAAGCACACCAAGTCTGGTCATTTATTCCCCCTTTCAATGAGTCTGTTATAGATGAATGCCACGATGGCACCGCTTACAAGGCCGTCAATAAAGCCATAGACCAGTCCTAAAAAACTCCCAAGTGGTGTTATGCTGTAGCCGGGGTAGATGGACTGGGCCATGGTTTTCAGAAAGAGTTCCCCATAGCCTGTGAAATAACTCAGCCAGGTGGTTATGAAAAGGGAACCACCCCAGACGATCCCGATGGATGCGCCAAGATACAATGGTCTTAGCTTCATCGTTCACCCCTTTCAAGGCTCTGGTCATACAATTGTTTCTGGCTGATACCATACTGGCCTGATATCTGTTTCACAGCCTCCTTTCTCCTTAGACCCTGCTTCATCAGGTTCAACACCTCATCAACTGCCTCATCAATTGTGATCCCCTCTGCTTTATGACCCTCTATAACCAGGACATATTCTCCTGCAATCCTGGCCTCTGAGAGCCTGTTTATCACCTCAGAGATGGTCCCCCTGTAGAACTCCTCGTTCATCTTGGTGATCTCGTGGCATACACAGCACTGTCTGTCACCAAACACCTCAAGGATATCCTCAAGTGTGTCCAGGACCCTGTGGGGTGCCTCGTAAAAGACAAGGGTCTCCTTTACATGCCTTATGGACTGGAGCATATTAATACGTTGTGTCCTTTTCGGCTTGAGAAAGCCGTAGAAGACAAAACTCCTCGTATCAAGGCCGGACACGGATAAGGCCGCAACAAGCGCAGACGGACCCGGAACAGGTATTACCTCAAAGCCCTCCTCCAGAGCCCTTCTGATCACAACCGCACCAGGGTCTGATATGCCCGGTGTGCCTGCATCCGTGACGAGCGCCACATCCAGGCCATCACGTAGTTTTTCAATCACCTCCTCAGCCTTTACCTTTTCCCTGGCACCCCAGTAGCTGATCATGGGCCTTGATATGTTGTAGTGGGTAAGGAGCTTCCTTGTATGTCTTGTGTCCTCGGCAGCTATGATATCCACCTCTTTCAGGGTGCGCAGTGCCCTCAGGGTGATGTCCTCAAGGTTGCCTATGGGTGTTGAGACAATATAAAGCAGCCCTTTCATTTCCTGATGAACTTTGTCCTGAAGCTATTAAGCCACATGATATGGCTTTGCTCTTCATTGATTATCTCATCCACCACATCCTTTTCCTTTACAGCCCTCCTGATGCCAATGAAATAGAGAAGGGTCTCTTTCTCAAAGGCCAGGGCATAATCCACAGCCTCTTCAACAGTGCTGATCTCCTTCATTCTGGCCAGTGCCTTTTCTGAGCCAAGGAAGAACTCTGACTCCACCATTGCCCTCATATACCGGGAGACCTCATCCCAGCCTTCAGGCTCCTCCTCACCCACGATCTCTTTCAGTTCCCTGAAACGCTCTTCATGGACAAGCTCTTTCTTTGCAAGGGTCTCAAATAGGTTACGAAGCTCTGCATGCTCCCTGAACCGTTCGGCCATCTCTGTGTAGTAGTCATAACCAAGCTTCTCTGTCCGTACCGCCTGTTCAATAACCTCGCTGATTGAAAACCTTTCCATGATAAAGCCTCCTTTGATTGTAGGATGAAATCAATACCCTCCAATAAAACGTGAGGTGCTGAATTTATTTGTTGTTTTCACGGGCATAGCCCCTGAGTCTTTTATCAATCTCTATTATCTCATCCAGATTGTCACCCCTTAGTTCCCAGGAGTAGGCACCCTTTGATGTCCTCTTAAGGAGAATCCTGGTTGGTTTCCTCGGTGCAAGCTGGATCATCTCCGGTTTTTCCGTCTTTTTAAAGACCTCCTTTGTTTCATTGCCAGAGCTGCATCCCAGTATAAAGGATACAGCAACAAGGAAGAGTGTCAATCTGTACATCTAAAAACTCCTGTAACGGTTTGTAATGGGGAATCTCCTGTCGCGACCGAAGGCACGTTCCGTGATCTTGATACCCGGAGGAGCCTGCCTTCTCTTGTACTCACTCTTGTCAATCATCTTGATGACCTTCTGGGTACACTCTATCTCACAGCCATGGGATATTATCTCATCAAAGCTTCTGTCCTCCTCAATATAGGCCTTCAGGATCGGGTCAAGGACCTCGTAGGGAGGAAGGGTATCCGTGTCTTTCTGGTCTGGTTTAAGCTCTGCCGAGGGTTCTCTCCAGAGCACCCTCTCAGGGATGAGCTCCCTGCCTTCTCTTTCGTTCCTCCATTTAGCCAGTTTGTATACCATTGTCTTTGGCACATCCTTGATGACAGCGAATCCCCCTGCCATGTCACCGTAGAGGGTGGCGTAGCCAACGCTCATCTCTGATTTGTTGCCCGTGGTGAGGACAAGCCATCCGAACTTGTTTGAAAGTGCCATGAGGAGGTTACCTCTGATCCTTGCCTGTATGTTTTCCTCTGCCACATCTGGTGGCAGGTCTTTGAAGACAGGTTCAAGGGCCTTGAGATAGGTCCTGAATATATCCGTAATGGGGATCTCAAAGAGCTCAATACCAAGGTTGCTGGCAAGCCCATGGGCATCCTCGTAGCTCTCCCTGGAGGTATACTCTGAGGGCATGAAGAGCCCTTTGACAGAGGGGGCACCAAGGGCATCAGTGGCAATCGTGGCCACCAGGGAGGAGTCAATCCCGCCGCTGAGACCGATGATAACCCTGTCAAAGCCGTTTTTCTTCACATAATCCCTTGTGCCTGTAACGAGTGCCCTGTATATCTCCTCGTATTCATCAAGGGGCTCTCTGGGTTTGTATTGCAAAAGGGGTTTTTCCGTCTTTCTCATATGCTCGGGGCTGATCACCACTGTCCTGATGGAGGACTCATCAAAGTAGAGCACCTCTCTTCTTCTCCTGGGGTCATGGAGCCTTGTCATGAAGACCGAGTCAAGGTCAAGATCAAGGATTATAAGCTCCTCTTCAAAACCAGCCCCCCTGTAAAGGAGTCCTCCCTTCTCATTGAAGACAAGGCTCTGGCCATCAAAAACAAGCTCGTCCTGTCCACCGATGGCATTGAGGTAGGCCACGATAACACTGCTGTCCGAGGCCCTTGTGGCAAGCATCCTTTCCCTGAAAGCAGCCTTGCCCACATGGTAGGGGGAGGCATTTATATTGATGATGAATTCAGCACCTGCAAGTGCCTGTGTCCTTGTAGGTCCCTCTGGATACCAGATGTCCTCGCATATATTCACACCAAAGAGTATATCACCAGCCCTGTACAGGCAGGGGATGCTACCCTCCTGGAAATAACGCATCTCGTCAAAGACACCATAATTTGGGAGAAATATCTTGTGGTAAACGTCCTTTATCTCACCTCCGTGTATGATTGCAGCGGCGTTGTAGATGTCAGAGTCCTTGTCCACAAAGCCAACAATGGCGATGGTCTCGTCAACCTCCCTGGAGATACGCTTGATTGCTTCAATGTTATCGTTAATGAACTGGGGTTTGAGAAGAAGATCCTCTGGCGGATAGCCTGTAACGGCAAGCTCCGGGAAGGCCACGATATGGGCCCCTTTCTTTTCTGCCTCTCTAATGTAGCTGATGATCTTTTCGGTGTTGCCCTCAATATCACCAACAATGGTGTTTATCTGTGCAAGACCGACCCTGACGGATTTCATCTCCACATGCTCTCCCTGTTGATAATCCATAAAAAAACAATGTGATAGTGGAATTATTATACCACAACCGGTTCCGGAATGAAGGAAAAAAAGAAGATTGGAGGCAGCAGGATTTTAAGTGACTACTGCAGCTTGAGTATAAGTTGATTCCTCCTTGACCTGGTCTCCCCTATTGAAGAGACCCTGATGGCAGCGAGGTCATGCACAGGGCATTTGTATTCGCATATCCCGCAACCGATGCAGAGTTGCGGATCAACATGTGGCCTTTTCAGGGTCTTTTTCTTTCCATCCCTCAGGGTCACATCCACATGTTCAAACCAGATGGCCTTTGGAGAGGTGGGACAGACCTCCTCGCAGACGATACATTCAATATTCATTGCCCAGGGCAGGCATCTTCCCCTGTCGTAAAAGGCGGTGCCTATCTTCACCGGTTTCTTGTAGGGAGGGGCTCCAATCTTTTCAGCCACTTTTAGGGGCTTTATCGCGCCAGTAGGACAGACATGTCCGCAGAGGACGCAGTTGTATTCGCAGTAACCAATCCTGTTAATCAGGATGGGTGTCCAGAGGGTCTCAAAGCCACCTTCCAGAAGGGCTGGTTGTATGGCATTGGTTGGGCATACCCTCATGCATTCGCCACATTTCAGGCATCTCTTCAGGAAATCCTCCTCCGGAAGGGAGCCCGGCGGTCTGATAACCTCAGGTTCCGCCCTTGTGGATGCGGATACAGTGCTCCTCATTATGGGATAAATCACCACTGTGGCAAGGGCTGTTTCCACAAGTCTCCGGCGGTTCAGATCAATCCCTGACTGTACTGAGCTTGTCTCCTTCTGAAGACCATAGTGTATGGCCCCCTCGGGGCAGTCATCTATGCAGTTCATGCAAAGGTAGCACTCTGAATAGACTACATCCCTGTGGGGATTGCAGCCTCCATGGCAGTTTCTCAGGCATTTCATGCAGTCATTGCAGCGCTGCACATCACGCCATATCCGGAAGATGGAAAATCTTGAAAGCATACCAAGCATTGCACCAAGGGGGCACAGCAGCCTGCACCATAGCCTTGTTATGAAGCGGTTAAGGAAGAGGATAGCAACAAAGATAATCCCTATAAGCACCCCTCCGTGGTAGAGCGGTTTTTTTACATAGATTGTTCCCGTCAGATAGTGAAAGAGTGGTAAGACCGTCACGGATGCTGTTCTTGTTATGAGTGAGATGGGGTCAAGTAGACCGGCCTGGATGGTTCCGGCAAGGGAGAGTAAAAGCAGGCCTGTCAGTATGTAGTATTTCAGTCTGTAGACTGGTCTGTACATGTTTATCCTGTAATCATCTGCTGGTCTTCTTCTGTTAAATATGTTGCTTATCCATTGATTGAGCAGACCCATGGGGCATATCCAGGAGCAGAAGAACCTGCCGAGAAAGAGGGTAAGGATGATTGTTATCAGGCCCAGTGCAAGTCCCCTGTAGAGTGTCCAGCTGCTGAGGATGGTGGTTATTGTGACAAGGGGGTCTATCTTCAGGAAGAGATTCACCTCGTAACCCTTGAGATGTTTGAAATCCGTGGCAAGGATCAGAAGGAAGAAGACAATGAAGAAGGTGGCTCCATAGATCTGCCTTATTCTTTTGAGGCTCAGGAACTTGTTAAACCCATATCTCCTCATGATTGAGCTCCTTCCATCTCCTTGTGCCAAGACCTCGTTTCTCACCTATCTCAAGGAAGGGCAGGGCATGGGCATTTAAATCAAGAAAGCCGGTACTGTAGGAGTCAAGGGCAACCTCATCAGTGCCTGCAATTATGGTGTTTTCTATTGAGACGTCTGAGAGGCTTCCACCTGTGGGGCCGTTGCGTTTCAGTACCCTGATTGCATCAACTATGGTAAGGGTTGGCTTGATGGCGGTTGCAAGATCTGCTATGGAGGTATCTATCTCCTGGTGAAGACGGTTTCTCCTTCCGCCAAGCACACCATACCAGTTTTTCATCGCTATGGTGCATCCACTCAGGGAGTGGTGCTTCACAATGGGCATGTTTATAACCCTGTCCACCTGGTGGTAGAATCTGCTAACAGGCCAGACCTTTAATACCTCTCCCTTGAGGTCGGTAAGTACAAAGTCATCCTCCCTGTTTATCATCACCTTGCCACCGGCCTTCTCTGTCTCAGGTCCTATAAGGGTCCTCTTGAAGCATCTGAGGGGGTCATTAATGGTTGCATCCGTGACCCAGACCTCTCCAGCACCTGCCTCGAGACAGAGCCTCACCACCGCTCCCACAAGATAGGGGTTTGTGGTGGCAGCAAGCTCTGGCTGCCGATCCCAGCCTGCATTTGGCTTTATCAAGACCCTCTCACCCGGCCTGAGAAATCTCTTCATGCCTCCAAGTCTTTCAATGGCAGCCCGTGCCATCTTCCCGGGGTTATTGCCATGCACAATCACCATCTCGGTATATGCACCGGATATGCCTGCCCTGTAGTCCCTGAAGGTATATATCCTTTCTCTCTTCCTTCTTACAGGTTCATCACTGTATAAGAGATAGCCACCTCCCAGGAAGGCGGTGGCTACAGCTGATGTTTCTATCAGCCTCCTAACAAAATCCCTTCTTGACAGGGGTTGCTCCCTTCTCTCGTATCTTGAGGACATCAGCCTTTTCTCGCTCCTTTATTGATGCTCTGGAGTATCTCCTTTATCTCCTTCAGGTCCCTGATACCCGAGAGCCCCACAAGCCGGCCCTCTCCCAGATACAGGGACCACCTCTCTCCGAAGGGGTCATTCACAATAAACAGAGTGTTGTCGTTAATCTCTTTAATATCAAAAGGTATATCATTAGACTTAAAGTAATTAATTAGAGCTTTATAGGTATCTTCATGCCCCTTGCTGTCCGTCTTTTTCATAAATATTGTCAGTTCTCTGCCATCAAGGGTGTATTTTCTCGCTACCACCTCCCTGAGGAGTTCTATTCCCCTGTACCCCTCCCTGTGGTATTCCGTTCTTATAACCCTGCCGATCATGGGAAACTCCTTCAGTATGTTCAGGGAGCTGTCATGCTCTGTAATTGTATCAGAGATAAAGGAGGCTATCCTTCTCAATGGTGGCATACCCTTTAATTTTACTATCTTCACATAGTAGGGGCCTTTAATAAAGGACAGGCCTTCGTCAGAGAGATATGCAGGGGTATCCATCCTCACAGGGCTTGATCCAAAGGCAGCTTCATCCTCAAGCACGCCGAGGGCCTCAATCGCCTTTCCCATCCGGTAGGCCTCAACCCTGAACTGATGGAGATCTCTTTTGTCCTGGTATTCCTTCACAACAAGCCCGCTGAAGCCTGCACCTATAAAGTATTCCGCATGACCATCTATGTACTCGTAGAGGTTGTCCTTGAGATAGATGCGGCTTGTGCCTCTTGAGAAATAGGAGTCAATCCTGTCGGGCAGGAGTGAGTTGAGTTTTCTCTGAAGGGGGTCTTCTTCAGAGAAGGTTACCATATGAGGTTCATAATCCTGCCCTTCAATATACAGGACGACAAGTACAAGAGGCAGTAATACCAGTAAAAGGATCCTGATCCGCATCTCAGGCTGTAAGGGTCAGCATTTCATGGGCTGAAAGAAGCATCTCCCTCACCCTCAACCCGTAGGGGCAGCGGCTTTCACACCCCGGCTCACTGCAACTCAGACACTGGTCAGCCTTGCTATTCAGCTGATTGTAGGCCAGGATGGCATTCTTTTCCATTCCATAGTCCTCGTAATACATCCTGTAACGAAGTGTGGTCGCAATCGGTATGCCCTTAGGGCAGCCATACTCGCACTCACCACAACCGGTTCTGCAGTATTGTCTGGCGTAGAGGCGGGCATATCTGTCAAGCACCCTTTTGTCCCTTGCGGTAAAGGGCTGCCCTGATGCCTGAAGGTAAAGGTCTATCTCTTTGATTGACTTCATAGTGATGACAAGACCGCTTATCTCCCTGTGTTTCAGAACCCATTTCAACGCTGCCACCTCAAAGGGTTCTTCACCTGGTTTTATCTCCATATCCTTTGCACCTGCAAGGGTCTTCATCGCAATCACACCTATACCCCTTCTGTGCGCCTCCCTTAATACATCGGGCAGGCGCGGAAACTTCATGAAATTGAAGGCTGTCATGATGATGTCAAAGTGATTGGATTTGACAGCCTCATACATGAGCTCTTCCATGTTATGCGGCCCATGGGATGACACAGCCAGGAACCTTATTTTACCATCCCTTTTAAGCGTGTCTGCTGCGGAGAGCATCTCTTCATCAAGTAGCCTCTTGAGCTCCTCCTGTCTGTCCTTGCTCACAGAACCCATGGCATGGACAAAGCAGATATCAATATAGTCGGTTCCCAGTCTTCTCAGGCTACCCTCAACAACATCAATGTAATCCTTCTTTTTGCTTCCCAGGAGCAGGTGTTTGGGATAGCTGCCATGGCGGCAGAACTTTGTTGCAATTATAACCCTCTCCCTTTTTATCCTTTTCAGTGCCTTTCCAAGCTTCTCCTCGGAATCTCCGTAGTCAGGGGCTGTATCAATATAGTTAATCCCCCTGTCAATGGCACGCAGTATTATTGATGGGTGGGGTGCCTTGCCTGTGCCAAGGGATATATCGCTCATCTTGAGACCTGTTTTCCCGATCTCCCGGTAGGAGTTGATCGCGGGTTTTTTGTTGTCCCCCTTGGCCTGATAGGGGAGGGCCAATATGGAAGCGCCTGCCAGGACACCTGTCTTTAAAAAGTCCCGTCTGTTCATGGTACCTCCCGTAAAACCCGGGGTGACTTTGCCCCTCAAACTCCCCGGAATAAGGAGGACTTCTCCTTTCCGGGGTCTCAAAGGTCTCCGTCCCTTTGAGAATGGTGAAGCTCCGAGCAGAGGGGGAGCTTCACTTACATTATAGTTTTTATCCTAAGGAGAGTCAAGAAAAATAAGAGGGTGTGGTTTATACCTTTTCAATCAATACTCTGAGATGGATATTCTGACCTTATCCCTCTGTATGGTCTTATCCTTCTCAGATAACTCGTTCCCGCAGTAGGGACATCCTGAGGGGTGTTTTATAAAGTTTACAAGCTCACCACAGTAGCTACAGCGTATGTACTGCCTGTCCTTGATTATTCTTGCAAGGACTTCAAGATCTTCCTTGAAAAGATAGAGTTCCTTCTCTGAAAGGTTCAGGGCTATCAGTTCAGCTATGCTCCTGTCGTTCTTGTAGCTCACCGTATTGTCCTTCAGTGACTTTATGACCACTTTGAGCGCCCTGTTACGCAGATCAATACTGAGGAGACTGTCAAGAAAAGACATGAGGGAGAAGGTTATATCATTCTCGTCAGGGGCCTCCTTGCTTGATATACTGGTCAGTCTTCTGTCAATCTCTATCTGTTTTTCATGTACTATGAAGAATGTATGATTCAGATCACCGATTATTCCAGGATACTGGTTATGCACCTTTCCAGGGATACAGATATTCCATGTGCCGGGGATGTGGGTAAGGGATTTTGTTTTGTTGCCCTCTTTGCTTAGCTGACCGATGCCTCTGGTACCCCTGGTGTCACAGCTTACGATGTTCATGTGAACAGGACAGTCTGAATAGAGGCAGGCATAGAGATACCTTGTGCCCCACCTTGAAACAAGTGAGTCAGCAAGCCTCACTGTGTACATGCCGTTACCACAGCTGTTACAGATCACCTTTGTCTTCATGATACCCTATAGTAATATTATAACCCAAAAGTTGAGGTAAGGGAGTCCCGGTGGTTGATTATTTCTTGTACATCCTCTGCTGCTTGTCAATCTCCGGAACCCTGAGGAGTCTCTTCTCGGGAGGGAGCTTAAGCTGTTCTTCAATGTAGCGTGCCCTGTCAGCAATAGTGGGAGGTCTTTCATGGATGTTACGCAGGAATCTCCATAGCCAGCCCGGTCCCTTTGCAAGGTCCGGGTCCAGCTTCAATGCCTTTTTATAGTCAGAGAGCGCCTTCTCATGCTCTCCCATCCGGTCAAGGAGTATCCCCCTGTCTGCATAGGCAACGGCAAGATCAGGCTTCAGCGAGATTGTCCTGTTGAAGTATTCAAGGGCCTTTTTGTTTTTACCCATCTGCATGTAACTCAGGGCAAGCCCAAGATATGCCATGTGATGTTGAGGGTTCTTCTGGAGGGCAAGGTTGAACTCCTTTATTGCATCTTCATACTGGCCATCCTCAAGCCTGTAGTTGCCTTTCTTGACATAATAGTCACCGGGTACATCCTCAACGCCTGTTCTCCAGTATATAACGAAGGCAACAACGGATATGAAGAGTACCAGGGCTATTATTCCTGATAGATTGTTCCTTATCCTGTCCATCATCATTATTGACCAAGGCCACCGAAGAACTTGAACATCATTACACGGTTGTAAAGGAAGGAAAAGGTCATGGATATGATGATTGAAAGGTACATGGACTTCTTTCTGAGGTTTTTCATCTCCTCATCTGTCAGGTCCCTTTTGAGTCTCCTGTGTGCCCTGTTGGCGCTCATGGCAAGTATAAGCTTCCGCATGGGAAAGTACAGGAGTAACCCCATTAAAAAGGATGTAGCTCCATACCATATTATCAGCCAGTCCTTCATAGACTCTCCTTACTTCATATATTATACAAAATCTCCTGTGACAATTGATGAACAAGAAAGGCAGATAGCCAATCAGGGATATCAATGAAGAAAGAGGGCATACAATGAGTCTGTATGCCCTCTTTACAGTTGTCCCTTACGGTTTATCCACATCCAGTCTGGCAACCTTCAGGTCACCGATGTCTTCCACAAGTGCTACGATCTCCTTCTCAGGCATTGTGGACATCTCCATCTTGTAGGCAAGGAACCACATCATGCCAACACCAAGTGCCCACCAGATCAGGTGCCATGCCCAGATTGAGGGGATACCAAAGACCCATGTGGACGAGTCATTGGGATTACCGAATATTGTGTTACCAACAACAGCACCAGGACCGATTGCAAAGAAGAACCAGACAAGGGTGATGATCCAGGCAATGGGGACCAGTTTCTTCTTCTCGGGCCTGAGTCCTGCATGTTCACGGAGGAACTCGTGGTATTTCATCTTGTGCTCCAGCTCTTCCTTGTTCTGCGTAAAGAGCGATACGATTATGGCGATACCCAGGTTGAAGATGATACCCCATCCAGCCGAGTGGATTGTCAATGGCCATCTACCCCAGGCAGTGATGCCGAACCATTTCTGACCGATTGTCTCGGTAAGGGTAACAGCTATGATACCGGCAATAAGCCCGAGGGTTACACCCTTCTTTGTCAGCCAGGGCCAGTAGCATGTGCCGATCAGTGCCGGCCACATCTGGAACCCGTAGGCCACCGCGAGACCACCAAGGAGAACGAGGGCATCGTGTGATGTGGTTGCAACAAAAAGGGCAAGCCCTGTGATTATAAGCACGCCGATACGACCGAAGAACTTCTGTGTCTTGTGTGAGGCTCCAGGATTGATGAACCTCTTGTAGATATCCCTTGTGAGCATTCCTGCAGCTGTTGACATGTAGGCAGCACCTGTTGACTGCATTGCAGCCAGTGCGCAGACAGCCAGTAGCCCCACAAACCATGGTGCCGTATCACTGAGAATATGGATAAGCACAGGTACGAGATAGCCCTGTTTACCGGGCATCTGCATAATGTCCTTGCCAAGTTTAAGTACATCCTTTGCATATCCAGCCTGAAGCATTGCAGAGTCTGCGCCGATCAGGTGTCCGCCCATTCCCTGTATGGCGGTGAAGAAGATAAGGATGAAGCCGATTCCAGCAGAGGATGCCCAGACCTGCTGTGGTGCAAAGGGCCTCGGGTTCTTGTTGGAGAATGACCACATGGAGAATGCAGGTGCGGACTGGATTCCCATAAGTGCAAACATGTAGGTGAGTATCATTATGCCTGTCCAGGCACCGCCTGTTGCGGTAGGACCTGCCTTGACAAACTGGATAACTCCTGGTATGGCTATGTAGTGGCTGTAGCCGTCAGGTGTTCTCTTCTGGTCAAGCTCAGCGAGTTTTGCTATACCTTCACTGAGGGCACCCATTCCACCAACAGCATTCAGTGTTATCAATCCAATGGCAACAATACCAAGGGCAAGGAGTATACACTGCATGGTATCCACATAGGCAACCGCCCTGAGGCCGCCTGATGCAACATAGATAACAACCACAATAGAGAGGAGCCACATCCCCACCTCAACCCCAAAGAGTCCGTCAGTAAGCACATTAAAGAGGAAGCCCGATGCCCTCAGCTGGAGTCCAAGGTAGGGTACGGAGAAGAAGAGGGCTACTATGACGGTTAATATCCTCATCAGATCTGTCTGGTAATAGTCAGAATACATCTCCCCGGGTGTTACATAGCCAAACCTCTTACCAAGCATCCACTGGCGTTTAAGGAATATGACGCCTGTGAATGGAATGGTGATGGCATAAAATGATGCATAGGCATACTGGAATCCGTCACGGTAGACAAGGCCAGGATGTCCCATGAATGTCCAGCCTGAAAAGGATGTTGCAGTTGCAGCAAGCACAAAGACCCAGATGGGTATCTTTCTTCCTGCTATGAAGTAATCAGATGCGGTCTTTGACATCCTTGCACCTTTGATTCCCCAGAAGATACAATAGGCCCAGTATGCAATTACGAAGATAAATAACCATACAGTTGCTGTTGTCACCTTCTTACCTCCTTCCAGTAAAACTTGAGTATTTTTAGTACAAGAGACTAAAGTAAGAACCTGATTATCCTGCCCTCCCTTTCACCTCCTTTCTCTTAGATTATTTCAGGCCTTTCCAATCATCAGCAGCTCTTCAAGGCTAACAATACCGCTTTCCGGAAGAAACCCGAGGAAGACCTGGAAGAGTTGAGCAGTCAGATAGGCATCATACAGGGCATTGTGTGACTGTTCAATAAGTATCCCGTACCTCCTTGCCATGGAGAAGAGGTCCTTTTTAACGGTCATACCCCTGTAGTGCCTTGCAAAGGATGCATCATTGTCATATAACCATTCGTGGATATTGAAGGTGTCAATCACATGGTTAAGGAGTCTGATCCTGAAGTATCTCTTCATCATGCTGTTTATGAACCTCCTGTCAATGAAAACAAAGTGACCCACAAGTACGGCCCCTCCAATGAACCTGACAAATTCAAGCAAAACCCTTTCAGGCTCAGGTGCATTTCTCAGGTCATCTGATGTGATACCGTGAACCACCACGCCATCTGGTTTTAATTCGCATGTTGGCTTCACAAGTGAATAGAAGCTCTGCCCTGGATATATCCTGGAGCCCCTCATCCTGACCGCTCCGATTGAGATGACAGAGTCTTTCTTGTAATCAAGCCCTGTGAGTTCGGTATCAAAGCAGACAAACTCCACCTCATCAATTCTTTTTTTCAGATCCTGTTTTTTACATTCATTTATATATCTCTTTATCTCTTCCGGTCTGTTCTTTTCAATGCCAAAGAGCCTTGAAAGAAAAGACATATATTTATGGAATCCTTTCAGTCCTGTAGGATTTCTCAATCATGTCGTATACGTTTGCAATCAACTGAAAAGATTCCTTCAAGGTCTTCTTCTCAAGATTTCCAAGGTTTTCCGGGTTTATGAAATCATCTACAGGCCTGGCCCCTTCCGCCTTGGCTGTCTGTTCGTGGATGAGCAGCGTATATATATATTCATAGGCCCTGATAAGGTCCTTTGCCATGGGGAAGTCATATCTGTTGCCGAGGCTGGAAAGCCGCTTTACCGTTGACTGCACTGTTATATTCTTTTCAAGGGCAAGGACCACGGAGGAGTAGGTAATGGGGAGGATCCCCTTCTGGTAGAGGTTGAGTTCATCCTTGTGTTCACCCGCCTTGTCCACCACAAACCTCCTCAGAAAGCCCAGGGGTGGTCTGTTCTCCACAGTGACAGTTGCAATATAGTCCATGAAATTGTAATGTGTCTTTATCATGGTCAGCAGTTCCTGGCGCAGCCTCTCTACCGCCTCCTCGTTCCCCCTGATGGACCGCATATCAATACAGTCAATATCAGGGCTGTGCAGGAAGGGGTCATCAGACCAGTCCTTGAAGAGGTTTTTCCACTCCCTGAACATCTTGATATCCTCAGAGATAAGGGCTGGCATATTACAGGTGATTCCGAGTCTGTTAAGCGCTTCATTCAACAGGGGCTGAAACTCCTGGAAGTATACCTCTGTGGAGTGGATCACTTCGGGGTTGTTTGTATCCTCAAGGACAACGCCAAGCTTGAGATGGGGGTTCAGGGAGAGTTCACGCCTTGCACCATCGCCATAGATGAAGAGTGAATAGGGAAGGGGTGATGGACCGAGCCTCTTCTCCACATGTTCTGTGGTCTTGACCACCGTTTTTTCTATAAGCTCTGTGATTATGCCCGCAATGTTATGTGCCCTTGCTCCTTCTCTCAAAAGGGATGAGACGATATGATGGACCTTGTCCTTGACCATGGAGAGCTGTTCAATATTCATCGCCTCTTCTATCTCTCTTATAAGAACAAGGGGTGAATAGCCCTGGAGTAAAAGGAAGTCATGGTTTGAGACCACACCCTTTAGTTCCCCTCCTTCTATAACTATGAGATGATGGATATTGAACCTTATCATCTTCAGCAGCGCCTCAAAGCAGTGTTCATTTGCATCCATACGGATCAGGGAGGGGCTCATAATTAGCCTTACGGGATCGTTCACATCCTTGTCCTTTGCAACCACCTTGTTTCTCAGGTCCCTGTCTGTAACAATTCCTACGGGGATACCCTTTCTGGTCACTACGAGAGAGCCGATATTCTCCGCTGACATTATCTGTGCAGCCTCCCTGATAGAGCTGTGCTCATCTATTGTTACGGGCTCTCTCCTGACTATATCGCCAACGGATGTGGTAAATAGCGATCTGTCGGTGTGGCAGAGCAGGGAGAATCGTCTCCTTGTCTCATCGTAGGTCCTGTCAATGAAATTCACAAAGTAGGACTTCATGAAATACTCGTTCAGTGAAGGATTCCTTTTCAGCAATTCCATCAGTGTTGTTCTGTCTATGGCATAACATATGACATCCTCTTCTGCCCTGATGTTAGCCCTTGACTTGTCGCCGGATATGGTAGATATGATCCCGAAGACCTCTCCCTCGCCACGTATATCTATGACTATGTCATTGCCGTTGTCGGATCTCATGTAAACCTTTACCACACCTTTCTTGATAATCCTGAGGGCATTGCTTGGTGGACCATCCTGGGTCAATATCTTATGCCCCCTCGGGTAGTATTCAAGTGATACCCTCTCGGATAGCCACCGGAGTTGATCATCATCAAGCAGATGAAAGGGAGGAATCCCCTTAAAAAACCTTATAATCTCCTCGGTAAGCATTTTGAAATATATGTAAAAGCCATATCTGTCTAAAAGAAATCCCTGTCAAGGCAGGGCACCTCATAAAAATAAGCCAACCACAGGATTAAACAATAAAGTAACCTCATTTTTATCGTTATACACTAAATCAAGTAAAGAAACAAACCC
>DROX01000240.1 GCA_011321725.1 Nitrospirota bacterium
CTATGGCTCTCAGGCAATGGGGTCATGCTTGGAAAGACACGTCAGAGCAAATTCCGGGATTACTCCTATCTTGCCGGCACTGTCCAGGAGCTGATCAAGACAGGAAAGTTCCAGATATGTAACTGTGAGGCCTGTGCCAAGGCCCGTGGAATTGACAAGGAGGATACCATGGAGGGTGTGTTGATCCATAGCATGGACTGGTATCTTGCAAGTGCCTTTGGCGCAGACAGAGTACTTCATATAGGAGGTGAATAAGATGGCGATAAAGAAACTGGCATTTATTGTGGATAAGTTACCATACAAGGCAGAGACATCAAGGCTTGCCTTCACCCATGCCATTGCAAGCCAGACCGTGGAGATATACCTTGAGGATGGGGATAATGTGGAGCCTGTCATTGCCCTTGTGGGTGACGGGGTTCTCAATGCTGTAAAGGATCAGAAGGCCCTTGATATATATGGTGTGACAAGCCTTGAGATGCATATGAAGAACGCCCTTCTGCTTGATCTGAGGGTCCTGGTATGCAAGGAGGACATGGACAGGCTTGGCCTGACAGAGGACAATATCGTCATGGATGCTGAGGAGATCGGTGGCGAGTTGACCACCCAGATAGTACCCTTTGAGGAGATAATGAAGGAGATGGAGACAGCGGACCATCTGTTATACTTTTAAATAAAAACAATCTGAGAAGGAGGCAAAAGATGGCTGATTTAAAAAGCAGTACACCCAACGAAACACTTGATGTGCTGGGCAGGGTCTGTCCCTATCCACTGGTGCTGACAAAGAAGAAGCTTGAAAAGATGAACAGCGGCGAGATCCTGAAGGTTATCACCGACGCCCCTGCCTCTGCAGAGGATTCCATTCCTCGTTTCTGTGAGAAGCAGGGCTATCCCATTGAGGTTGTCAAGCTGGAAGACAAGGGATACTGGGAGATCTATATCCAGAAGTCATAGGCGGTTGGTTCAGACAATGCAAAAGGGGGCTCAAAGAGCCCCCTTTTAAGATTTAGATAAACAGAGATGATTACATCTCTGTGATTGTGATTGCCTCTGTAGGGCATACACCGAGGCAGCTCTCACAATAGACACACTCGGAGGAGTTTGATGGAAGGGACTTGCTGTCCTCCATCTCAAATACGCCCTGGGGGCAGATGTTTACACACTCCTCGCAGCCCTCGCACTTTGCATCATCAACAGTCACGATATACAATATAGGTCACCTCCTTTTTAGAAATTTTATTAATTATAAAATTTCTAAACAAAAAAAATCTACAGCCTGGTCAGACCCCAAAAGCCAATGGATAAGCCCTACCTTCATATAAAAGACCTGCTCAAAACCTATATAACAATTTTATAAAAAGACTTGACAAAGATCTTATCAAGTGTTATAATTTTTTTAAAAAGGAATTATCTAAAAAGCCAGGTGGAGGATGCTATGGCATCTACAACAAAGGACTATTATGAGATACTGGGTGTAAGCAGGGATGCCTCACAGGAGGAGATAAAGAAGGCCTTCAGGAGGCTTGCGAGGAAATACCATCCTGACCTGAACCCTGGCAACAAAGAGGCTGAGCAGAGGTTCAAGGAGATCAACGAGGCCTATGATGTGCTTGGTGATCCGAAGAAACGTGCAGAGTACGACCGGCTGGGCCACCAGGCATTCACCTCTGGATATGAGGGGTTTGAAGGCTTCAAGGACTTTGATTTTACCAGTGGTTTTGACTTTGGTGGTTTTGGTGACTTCTTCTCTGACCTCTTCGGTGAGAGGACTACAACATTCAGGGAGGCACCCCTGAAGGGTGCTGACCTTGTGATGAGGATGACCCTTACCATGGAGGAGGCCTTCTCGGGTGTTACAAGGCCGATCAATATTACAAGACATATCAGTTGTCCCCGTTGTGGTGGCCGTGGAGCAGAGAGTTTTGAAAGATGCAGCCGTTGTGGTGGCACCGGAAAGGTGGGTACGAGAAAGGGATTTTTCAGCATCACCCAGACCTGTCCCGACTGCGGAGGCACTGGAAGAAAGGCGGTCAGGATATGCACCCAGTGCCGGGGAAGCGGTTCAATACTGAAAACCGAAACCGTAAAGGTCAGGATACCACCAGGGGTGGACACAGGTTCAAGGGTGAAGCTCTCCGGAATGGGTGAGGCTGGCAGCAACGGTGGCCCTCCCGGTGACCTCTATATTGAGATAGAGGTCCTGCCCCATCCATTCTTCAGACGTGATGGCAGTGATGTCTATGTTGAGGTGCCTGTCACAGTGCCTGAGGCTGCACTTGGCGGTAAGATTGAGGTGCCCACACTTGATGGGCTCACAAAGATGACCCTTCCCCCGGGTACCCAGGGTGGGCAGAAATTCAGGTTGAAGGGTAAAGGCTTTCCAGACCCCAAGGGTGGGGGAAGGGGAGACCAGTATGTGATCGTCAAGATAGTAGTTCCCAGGGACCTGGACAGCAAAGGTAGGGAGCTTATCAGCAGGCTTGAGACATTATATAAGGAAAACCCAAGGGAAAGGCTGGTGAGAAGAGGATGGTAGAGGACAGAAGGAGGCCCCTTTATATGATCAGCGTGGTTTCAGATATGCTGGGAGTGCATCCCCAGACACTGAGACTCTATGAGCGCGAGGGGCTGATCAAGCCAAAGAGGGTAAATAACCAGAGACTGTATTCAAGAGAGGATATTGAGAGACTTTCCCTTATTCTTGAACTGACTCGGGAGCTTGGTGTCAACAAGGCAGGAGTGGATATTATCCTCAGGATGAGAGAGAGGATGATAGCGCTCCAGCGAGAGATGGAGATGATGATGCAGTGCCTTGAGGATGACCTGAGGAGACAGTTCCAGAAACGTATAAAGGAGATACTTTCAGAATGAGTTTTAACTCATAGTATATGCTCAAATATTAACCAGGAACAAAGAACCAAGAACCAGGAACTAAGAACCAAGAACCAAAATAAGGAGGTGTAGAGCCATGAGAATGGATAGATTAACCATTAAATCGCAGGAGGCCCTGCAGGAGGCACAGCGGATTGCTGAATCAAAGGGCAACCAGGAACTCCAGCCAGAACATCTGCTGCTGGCCCTCCTGAGCGATGACGAGGGTGTACCTGCACAGATAATGCATTCCATCGGTGTTGATACGAATCTACTGAAAAGGGATGTGGAGGAGGAGATAAACAGGTTCCCCAAGGTGATGGGAGCGACTCCTCTTGGCCAGATCTATGTCTCGCCCCGTCTGAAGAAGGTCTTTGAGGAGGCATGGTCACAGGCCCAGCATCTACAGGATGAGTACATGAGCACAGAACATCTTCTAATAGGAATAATCAGAGAGGGCGGGCCGGCCTCGGATATTCTTGGCCGCTACAACCTTACGGAGGATCGCGTACTTGAGGTGATGACCCAGATCCGTGGTTCCCAGCGTGTGACAGACCCCAACCCTGAGGAGAAATACCAGGCCCTGAAGAGATACGCCCGTGACCTGACAGAGCTTGCAAGCAAGGGTAAGCTTGACCCCGTCATTGGCAGGGATGAGGAGATCAGAAGGGTGATGCAGGTGCTTGCAAGAAGGACAAAGAACAACCCTGTACTTATTGGTGATCCAGGTGTGGGTAAGACAGCCATCGTGGAGGGTCTTGCACAGAGGATCGTGGCAGGTGACGTGCCAGAACCACTGAAGGACAAGAGGGTGATCGCCCTTGATATGGGAGCACTTGTGGCAGGTTCAAAATACAGGGGTGAGTTTGAGGAAAGGCTGAAGGCGGTTCTGAAGGAGATAGAACAGGCAGAAGGACAGATAATACTCTTTATAGACGAGCTTCACACCCTTGTTGGTGCAGGGGCTGCGGAGGGTGCAATTGATGCATCCAACATGCTCAAGCCTGCACTTGCAAGAGGCGAGCTCAGATGCATTGGTGCCACCACCGTTGATGAGTACAGAAAATACATTGAGAAAGACCCTGCCCTTGAAAGGAGGTTCCAGCCTGTGTATGTGGGTGAGCCCTCTGTGGAGGATACCATCTCCATCTTGAGGGGGCTCAAAGAGAAATACGAGGTACATCATGGTGTGAAGATAAAGGATTCAGCCCTTGTGGCTGCCGCTGTGCTTTCCAACAGGTATATAACGGACAGATTCCTGCCTGACAAGGCAATTGACCTGATTGATGAGGCTGCGGCCAGACTGAGGATGGAGATTGATAGCATGCCCGTGGAGCTTGATGAGATTGAAAGAAGACTGAGGCAGCTTGAGATAGAAAAACAGGCGGTTATGAAGGATGATTCAAAGGATGCAAAGGAAAAGCTTGAGAAGCTGCAGAGGGAGATTGCAGAGCTTGAGGAGAAGCGTGGTGCACTCAGGGCACAATGGCTTGCTGAGAAGGAGATCATCCAGAAGATAAGACAGCTCAAGGAACAGATTGAGCAGACACGCCTTGAGGCCGAGAAGGCGACCCGTGAGGGAGATCTCACAAGGGCAGCGGAGCTCAAGTACGGTCGCCTGGTGGAGCTCCAGAAAGAGCTTGAAGAGACAAACAAGAGGCTTGAGGAGTTCAAGCACAGACGGAGGATGCTCAAGGAGGAGGTTGATGAGGAGGATATAGCAGAGGTTGTCTCTAAATGGACAGGCATACCTGTAAGCAAGATGCTTGAAGGAGAGACCCAGAAGCTACTGCATATGGAAGAGAGGCTGAAGATGAGGGTGGTCGGCCAGGATGAGGCTATAAGGGCTGTGGCAGATGCCGTAAGAAGGGCAAGGGCAGGCATCCAGGACCCCAACAGGCCTATTGGTTCCTTCATCTTTCTTGGACCCACAGGCGTGGGTAAGACGGAGCTTGCAAAGGCACTTGCCGAGTTCCTCTTTGATGATGAGAATGCCCTTGTCAGGATAGACATGTCAGAGTACCAGGAAAGACATACCGTTTCAAGGCTTATAGGTGCACCACCTGGCTATGTTGGTTATGAGGAGGGTGGCCAGTTGACAGAGGCGGTCAGACGCAGGCCCTACTCGGTGGTGCTATTTGATGAGATTGAGAAGGCACATCCAGAGGTGTTCAATGTGCTGCTCCAGCTGCTTGATGATGGCAGGCTGACAGATGGAAAGGGAAGGACCGTGGATTTCAGGAATACCGTGGTAATCATGACATCAAACATAGGAAGTGTCCATATACAGGAGATGCTTGAAAGGAGAGAAAAGGCGCCAGCCACCCACTGGAGTGCGGACAATAACAGGGAGCTAAGGGAACTGGTTATGGAGGACCTGAAGAAGTTCTTCCGTCCTGAATTCCTTAACAGGGTGGACGAGATAATCATCTTCAACCCGCTGAACAGGGAGCTACTCAAGGATATAGTGGATATACAGATCAACAGGATGAAGAAATATCTGAAGGAGAAGAGGATAGACATAGTGCTTACCGAGGCAGCAAAGGAACACCTTGCAGAGGCTGGTTATGACCCGATATACGGTGCAAGGCCCCTGAAGAGGGTGATCCAGAAGGAGGTCCTGAACCCCCTTGCAAAGCTCCTGCTTGAAGGAAGGTTTGAAGAGGGTGATACTGTGGAGGTGGATTACAGGGATGGCCAGATGGTGTTTGAAAAGACGGTACAGGCAGAGATGGTGGCATAAAGAGCTGCAACGGTCTTTCCGGAAATTGATCGGGATATTTGGCCATTGGCCAGAAGAATCTTAACTGAAGGAGGTGTCACTTATGTCTATCGTAAGATGGTCACCCATGAAGGAGATTGACGAGATGAGAAGGGAGATGGAGAGGCTCTTTGAGGAGTTCTTTGAGCCTGCAAGGAGGAGACGCTGGTGGGGGGGAAGACCCTCTGCCGAGGGTGTTATCGTGCCCAATATTGAGCTCTACGACAGGAAGAACGAGATCGTTCTGAGGGCAGAGATCCCCGGTGTTGAGAAGAAGGATATTGACCTTACCATCACAGAGAATGCCCTGACAATCAAGGGTGAGATAAAAAGGCAGGAGGAGGTCAAAGACGAGGACTACTATGCTGCTGAGATACGTTACGGTACATTCTCAAGGACCATCCCACTGCCTGTAGAGGTGGACAGCGAGAATGCAAAGGCCACCTACAAGAATGGCATCCTTGAGATAGTGCTTCCGAAGAAGGAGGAGGCAAAACCAAAGGAGATCAAGGTGGAGGTTTCCTGATACACAAAGGGTTATATAAACAAGGCAGGGTGCCGATAAGACAGTCAGGAGTCAAGAGTCAGGAGTCAGGAGTTAACAGTAAGCAGTAAGCAGTGAGCAGTTTGTGGGTGGATGGGTAGATGAGTAAATGGGTTGATGGGTATGAGTAAGCAGTGAACAGTGAGCAGCCCCTTGTTATAAGGAATCCTGTAATTGTCATGCTGAACTTGTTTCAGCATCTGTTTCGGCATCGTCTCAGGAGATTCTGACCTGCGTCAGAATGACACAACAAAGAGCAATGAGCGGTGAGCAGTAAGAAAGGTCCTCCGAAAAATCGCAGATTTTTCGGAGTAGAGAGGTGGTTCATCATGGCATTGATGCACCCCCACCTTCATCCTCCCCCTTCAAGGGGGAGGTATGGAGGGGGTGGTCTTTTAGGACTTAAGTGGATAGACAAGGGTCTTGATGTAAGATACATGAGGTATTGCTACATGGCCTATACAGAGGTCAGATCTCAGAGGTCAGAGGTGGGATTACAAACTTTGGAGTTTCTGACTTCCGATTTCCGTATAGGTGTCCTGCCTTGTTATTATTTTATCCTGGACAGGTTACCGTAGCATAACATTTTACCCACTGTCTTTGTTAAAATAAAGGATGGCCGGCAGGAAAGCCATACTAATAGTGGATGACGAGCTGGACATCTGTACCCTCCTTGAGTACAACCTCCAGAAGGAAGGATTTGTAACCCATTCTGTTCATGACGGGATAAGCGCCCTCAAGAG
>DROX01000241.1 GCA_011321725.1 Nitrospirota bacterium
CTGAGCCTTTTAAGGGCATGCAGGGTGTTCTGGATAAGGGGGACAGACCCTTTCCGAAAGGCAGCTGCCTGAAGGTACTGCAGATAAAACTCAATCTCTTCAAGCCCTCCAGGGCCGAACTTTATGTCAATGGCTTCCTCATTTTCCATTGATACGTTCTTGACGATTCTCTTTCTCATCTCCTCTATTGCTGATCTGTCAATCTCGGCAGCTCTGTGCTGAAAGACGGTCTGAACCAGTTCCCTGAAGGCAGTACGCATTCCTGAATCCCCTCTTAAGGGTCTTGATTTGATCAGTGCCTGTATCTCCCATGGCTGGGCATGATGCAGATAGTAGTCTCTGTAGCCCTCAATGCTCTTGATAAGTGTGCCCTTGGAGCCGTCGGGTCTCAGGCGCATATCCACCTCGTATAGCATACCCCTGTCGGTGTAGGTGGTCAGGTCTTTGATGACCTTCTCTGCAGCTGCGGTGTCAGCACCAGGGAAGGATACGAATATAATATCAAGATCAGAACCATAGGTCATTTCCCTCCCACCGAGCTTGCCCATACCCACGATAAGGGTCTTACAGTGAGGGTCATGTCTATAAGCAACCTCGTCAACCACTGCCTCAGCTATATGGGAGATGTTCCTCAGGAGGTCATCAATGCGCAGTATGTTCATCAGGTAGAAGAGCCCCACACGCAATTCCTCAAACTTCTTGAACTCCACCAGGCGTTCATAATAGTCTTCAATCTTGGATGTAAATCTGTGGATCTGGGACTTGAGGTGTCTCAATGATTTTCTTATGACAGCCTCTTCAAGGAGGAGGTCCATGTAGAGGGGGTCACTTAAGAAAAGACGGGTAAGGTATTTAGACGATGAAAAGAGTGAAACAAGCCCTGAGACAAACTGCTTCTGATCTAAAAACCACTGTGTGTAAAGCCTGTTACTTCCGAAGGAGGAAAAGAACTCCTCAATGCCTCGCAGTGCCCTGTCAGGGTCAGGGGCATTGAATGCCTCGTTCAGAAAAAGTGGTAGTAGATCCCTCAGTTTTGCCCTCTCTTCTGTAGTCCTGAAAAGGCTTAGTTTTTCTTTTAGCCTCTGGATGCTTTTCAGTCCCTCATCGGATGACCTGATACCTTTGAAAGAGAGGTATTCCTTCAGTTCATCCCCTGAAAGTTCCCCTTCTATAAGGGATAGCATTTCATCCTTGACCTCCTCGGTTGAGCCCAGCAGGGAGTTATACATACTCCTGACCTGTTTGCGTCGTATCCTGAGGTCTTTTAGAAAAGACTCCTTGCTGTCAAAACCCATTTTTCTTGAAAGCGCATCAATCTGGAGGGTGTCCTTTGGTAATGTGTGGGTCTGAAGGTCTTCCAGCATCTGAAGATAATGTTCAATCCGTCTCAGGTGAAGATAATTCTCCCATAATGCAGAAAGCTCTTCAGAAGGGATAATTTTCAGCCACCGGAGGGTCTGGATGGCGTTAAAGAGACGATGGGTGCGGAGCTGTCTGTGCTCAGCACCATAAAGCAACTGGAGTGTCTGGATAAAGAACTCTATCTCTCTGATGCCACCATAGCCACGTTTTATATCATCCCTGGAAAGGCTGGTGTCAATCTTCTTTTTCATGTTCCGAATCTCTTCTATCTCACCATAGTCAAGACTCCTCCAGACAAAGGGTTCAATGATTTTTAGAAAGCCCTTGCCGGTGACTTTATCACCAGCTGCCGGACGGGCGCGTATGAGGACCATCCTCTCCCAGGTTCTCCCCCAGGTCTGGTAATAGTCCTCACATGCCTTCAGTGAGTATGCCAGTGCTCCTCTCTGGCCCTGAGGTCTGAGCCTGAAGTCAAGCCTGTAGCAGATTCCATCTCCCGTCTGTAGTGTCAGGAGCCGATTCAGTGTCTCAAGTGTCTTTGAATAGAACTCCTGATTGGTTATACGGTTGTGCCTGAGGCCTGTTGGCGTCAGAACACCGGATGTGAGTTTGCCAGGGTCTGCATTGTACACACCCATGATATCAAGATCAGAGCTGTAATTGAGTTCGTATCCACCCAGTTTGCCAAGGGAGATGATGGAGAGGTTAACCCCCGGTGATGGGTCTCCGTAGCGGTTCTGACATATGAGGAGAGCGTATTCAAGAGAGGTCTGCAGTATTGTGTCAGCAAGGCTGCTCAACTCCTCCATGGATTCAAAGAAGTCCGCCTTTTTCAGGATATCCCGGAGTGTAATCCTGAGAAGCACCGATTTCTTGAAGTGACGAAGTGCTTTCAATAGCATCTTTTCATCTGAGAAGCTTACATCCCTGAAAAATTCGGCTGCCTCTTTTTTTACTTTTTCCATGGTGATTGGGTTTTCAATATTTTCCATGGCTGTATTGATCTCCCGGGGCATTTTTATAACGAAATTGGTGAGGAACTGGCTATAGGCAAAGAGCATGGCAAGCTCATCCATGTATTGCAGGAACTCCTCTGTTTCCCTGAGGGAAGAAAAAAATCTTTCAAGGTTTCTCTTTGCCCGTGCAGGGTCAGGCGTGGAGCGTGATGCCTTCTTGATCCTCTCTTGAAGGGTCTGCTTCATCTATTTATTATATCAGGCCTGAAGGAAAATTCTGTTTTCTACAAAAAGGTGCTGGAAATAGTATAATATGACAATCACACTTTTACAGGACAGGAGGGCAAAAATGAATTCAATAAAGCGAATCGGTATAATCACCTGTGGGGGTGACTGCGGTGGATTGAATGCGGTTGTAAAATCCGTTACACAGACAGCATTCAGCCTGGGTATTGAGACAATGGTTATCCCCAATGGTTACGCAGGGCTTTACAACCTTGTGGATATCAAGCAGCCCACATTCCTGACACCCCAGAGGGTGGACCTTATAGATGCAAACCTTGCCGGTTCAGAGGCAGGGCATTCAAGGGTGAAGATATCAAAGATACCTGATCCTGACAAGTACAACAGGATTAAAAGGGGTCTTGAGAAATACGGTATTGACGGGCTTGTTATCAGCGGTGGTGATGATACAGGCTCCGTAATGGTGGAGCTTGCAGAGGAGGGGATAAGGTGTGTGCATGTGCCAAAGACTATGGACCTTGATCTTCAGCCCTACAGTGTGGGTGGAGATTCTTCTCTGAACAGGATTGCGCAATTTACAGAAGAGTTGAAGACAACGGGCCTCAGCCACAACAGGATAATGATTGTGGAGGTCTTTGGTAGATATGTGGGCCATACAGCGCTCCGGGGAGGGATTGGTGCAGAAGCTGATTGCATACTGATACCGGAGATACCCGTTGATTTTGATGTGGTCTACAGACATATGAAGGAGCGGTATATGGCAAGGGTAGAGAGAAGTGATGTGAATGCTGGTACGTATACAATAGTTGTCTCAGAGGGTATAAAGGACGCAAGTGGCAGACACTTGTATGACGAGACAGCAGGGGTTGATGCCTTTGGACATAAGAAGCTGGCAGGTGCTGGCAGGTATGTAAGAAGGGAGCTGGAAAAGAGGATGAATGATGACCCTGAGATGAAGGAGTTCATGAAGAAGAAGGGGCTCTTTGTGCCAGGTGTGTATGAACTGCCTGAGATAAGGGAGGTTGTGCCCAGCCACCTTGTTCGTTCAGGCCATAGCTCTGTTTACGATGTGAACTTTGGCAAGGAGGCAGGTGCAGCTGCTGTAAGGCTCCTGGCACAGGGAATTGATGGTGTCACTGTTGTGAAGGTCAGGGGCAACAAGGTCTACTACATGCCAACAAAAGAGGCCATAAAACAAAGAACGGTTGACCTTAACATCGTCTCCCTCTTTGAACAGCAGGGGATCTGTTTCGGCAGGGAGCCCGTGCCCTACGAGCCGGAGTTCCTGGAAATACACCCGCCCGTGGAGAGACACCTCTAAGCCTTTTGCCTCTTTCCTGCATCCAGAAGGGCCTCAACAGGCTTTAAACCGTAGGGGCTACCCTTCTCTATTGCTGTGAGCACGGTGCCTCCACCTGTGAAGAAGTAGTAGTTGGCATCATCCATCACCGAAAGATAAAGCCCCGGGCAGAGGTTCTTGAACTCCTGGAGGGTGTCACCTCCACCGTACATCTTCATGGCACTGCTGTTCCTGTCAATGGCATGGTCAAGGGCCTGGGAACCTGCAATAAAGTGAGGGGTATAACCCATCACTGCATTGGTAAAGATAGTCTTTGCGCTTTCAATTGCCTCTTTGACCGATGGTTCCTCAAATGATCGCGGGTCTATGTCAAGTATGTAGTTATAGGCCTCACCCCTTTTGAAATCCCTGATGGAGATGGTTCTGTATCTCCCTTCAATGCGTCCTTCCAGTGTGTCAGACTCAACAACATAGGGAAGCTCCACAATCTTTGAGTATTTCTTATCCTTTTCTACAAGCTCTTCTGCAAGGGCTATATCCTCTTCAGACACACCTTTGATCCTCACATCGTATTTTGCGCAGAGGAAGGTATTGTAGATCACACCACCAAGAATCAGGTAATCCACCTTCTCATATATCGCATTAAGGGGTCCTATCTTTGTGTCATACTTGGCACCAGCCACAACAGCAAGGAATGGTCTTTCCGGTTCAAGTACCCTGTTCAGGTTGATTATCTCCTCCTGCATGAGGAAACCAGCGTAGGATGGAAGGTGTTTTGTTATATCATAGGTGGATGCGTGGGGCTGCCATGAACCAAAGGCGTCATTTACATAAAGGTCTGCCAGCCCGGCGAGCTGCAGTGTGAACCGTTCTCTTCTTTCGTCCTCTGCCTCCTCACCCTGAAACCACCTCGTGTTTGGCAGATAAATACCACCAATCCTGCGGGCCTTCAGATCCTTGATTGCAAGATTAATGGATGTGTCTATACCTGATATCCCCCTTTCCTCTTCCACCGGGAATTCCGCAAGATGTATCCTGGTGTGGAGCTTTTGTTCCAGATACCGCACTATCGGCTCTACAGACTCTTCCCTGCGACATCGTATCTGTCCTGTCTTCTTGTCACGGGGGCGTCCCACATGGGTCATCATAATGGGCCTGCCGCCCCTTTCCACGATATGAAAGAGGGTACCGATCGTCCTGTCTATCCTGAAGGGGTCCCTGATTACACCTTCCTTGACCACATTGTGATCAAACCTGATAAGGACCACCTTTCCCTCAAGCTCGGCATCCTGGATAAGGGGTAGATGGGGATGTAATCTGCTTCTTTCCATGTTCTCACCTCCTGTCTTGCCTCCAGCCACGCTGTGGCCTGCGGCAAGGGACATTGTCCCCACGGTCTCTGCCGTGGGGAAGATCAATCCCTAAAAGCCAAAGGCATCCTTTATGTGTTCAACCACATACTGCCCTTCTTTCAGCCTCAGTCCAATCACATCAAACCTGACCGGAACATCATGGAGTTTGTTGCTTTTCAGATAGAGCAGTGCAAGCCTCTTTATCCTGTTTTGCTTTTTCCAGTTAACAGCATC
>DROX01000242.1 GCA_011321725.1 Nitrospirota bacterium
CTGCATCAAGCCTTATCAGGTCTGCTCCTCTCTGTACATACATTATGAGCACCTCTATGATCCTCATGAGCACCTCGGGATTATGATAGTTCAGGTCAATCTGGTCCGCAGAGAAGGTGGTCCAGAGGTACCTTGTTCCATGGGCTGTTTCATAGGGGGTAAGCAGTGGTGTGGTTCTCGGTCGGAATATGAGCCTCATCTCCTCCTCGGATATCTCCTCAGGGGAATCAAAGGCAATGAAGAAGTCGTTAAACTCTGGATTTCCCTTCAAGAACTCCTGGAACCATCGGCTCCTTGATGATACATGGTTGAATACACCATCAAACATAAGTCTGTACTTGGGTTTGAGGGAAAGAATATCCTCCCATGTGCCAAGGTGAGGGTCAACCTCGGAGTAGTCAACCACGGAGAAACCCTTGTCAGAGGAGTAGGGGAAGAAGGGAAGGATATGTATGGTGTTAATGTTTCCCTCAAGATAGTTATCACAGAATCTTGCTATCGTCTTTATGGGTGATAGATCGTTCCCCTTTATAAGGTCTCCATAGGTGATAAGTATTATATCCCTTTCAGTAAACCGCTCTCCGGGGTTGAAATTATCTGAACTGACTCGGGGATTATCGGACCCCTTCTTTAGCGCATTCTCAATAATGCCTTCAAGCCGTGGCAGGTATCTTCCTGCCAGCTTTTCACCATAAAGAAACTCAAGCCTCTTATAGATTCTCCTTCTTTTGTCCTCTCTAATGATGCTTATACCTCTTTCCATGTCGTTAATATCTAAATCGTATCTTTTCCCGGAAAACTTTAAAGTCAAGAAAGCAGGAAAATCTGGTATCATAATAAGGGGGTGATATTATGAACAGGGTTTTAGAGCTTCGGTGTGGGTCTGTAGACTACTTTGGCATAGGTGCCATAAATAGATTTGAACATATCATGGAACAGTACAGGAAGCGGGGTATCAGAAGAGTGGGTATTGTTACAGGCAGGAGTTCCTACAGGCTGAGCGGTGCATGGAGGGTTGTAAAACCGGTGATTGAAGAGAAACACATTGAATATCTCCACTTTGATGCCATTACCCCGAACCCCACGGTTGACCAGATAGACGAGGCTGTCCATCTGTTGAAGGAGATAGAGCCACAACTCATCATCGGTATCGGTGGCGGCAGCAGCCTTGATGCCTCAAAGGTGGTGGCAGTGTTGCTCAGGAACAGGGGAATCACGGCAAGGGACATCTATACAGGAAGATTCACCCCTTTTGAGGCACTGCCCATCCTCTCAATAAATCTAACCCATGGTACCGGCTCTGAGGTAGACCGCTATGCTGTTGCCACAATACCTGAGGAGCGTGACAAGTCAGGTGCAGCCGCAGACTGCATGTACCCTGAGTATGCCATTGATGACCCTGAACTGATGCTGAGCCTCCCGGACAAGGAGGTGCTCTATACAAGCCTTGATGCGCTGAATCACCTTGTGGAGGCTGCCACCACGAAGCTCTCCTCCCCCTACACAGTGATGCTTGCAAAGGAGGGTATAGCCCTGATCAATAAATGGCTACCCCATGCCATAGAGGATCGGCAGGACATTGAGGCACGCTACTGGCTTCTTTATGCATCCATTCTTGGAGGCATTGCAATTGATTGTGCAGTGGTTCATATTACACATCCCCTGGAACATACCCTGAGCGCCTTCAGGCCAGGGCTTGAGCACGGGCTGGGCCTTACCATACTCCTTCCGGCTGTGATAAAGGTCATCTACCCGGCAGTTGCTGAGACACTTTCTGGAATCCTCAGACCCATAACAGGCACCCTGAAAGGCACCCCTGATGAGGCTGAAGGGATAGCACAGTCTCTGAGGGAATGGATTGAATCCCTTGGTGTCTCACAGAGACTCAGGGATGTGGGTTTTACCGATGATGATATCCCGGAACTTGTAAGATATGTGAGACGCTCACAGGGTGAGTCCGGTTCCCTGTCGCTTGCACCTGTCAAGGTAACGGATGAAATGATAAGGGAGATCTACAGGGAGTCGCTTTAGTTAGCTCTCTTTGCTCCTGGATAACCCAACACAGCTCAAGATGCCTGCCTTCTATGAAGCGGCAGGCTATCTAAAAGCTGACGATGCTCTAAATGTCTTTTATCTTTCCCTCAACCATGTATATTTCCATATCCATAACAGTATGAGTGATGGGATAGCACCATCAATGGAAGGATTTTAATTATCACCATCAAAACGGAAACATTTAATCAGGTACTCAAACAGCATGGGATGTCTCTTGTGTGTAAGGGGTTCCTCAAAGGAGATGCCGAAGTAATAGAAGATCTTGTGTTTCCTTACCCATCTTATATTACCCTTTATATACTCTGTGGTCTCATTCCTTCCTGCATCCCTGATGCGGAATTCTAAAATAACAGGGGTCTCTTTTTCTATGAAATTGAGGCTCTTCAGACCAATACCTCTAATGCTTAAATTGTGGGCAATGGAATCAAAGGTCATATCCTTTGATTCAAGGGAATAGAGTTTAACAACCTCAAAGATCTCAAACCTCCTGTTTTCTCGCTTTTCCATCCTCTTTTCTTTAAAAGGTTGAGGTATTATTAAAAATATGATAAGAGGCTTTTACCTCCCCTTTTTAGCTTTATCACAATACAGCTTATTTGTCAACCAAAAAGCTTGAATCAGCTCTTTTCAGCACCTATTTTCCTCAAGCCACTCCCTCATTATCATCGGAATTGTTATAAAACCAAGAACCCTCTCCTGCCCATCCAGCACGGGGACCTCGCGGATCTTGTGTTCTATCATCTCCCTTATCACGTCATGGATGCTGTCATCCTCTGTGCAGGTTATAAGGTGTGTGACCATCAGGTCAGATGACCGCTCAGCCGTGAGAAGACCGATTATCTTGCTCAGCCTTGTATCTGGTGAGAGATGGTGAAGAAAGAGGGACTTGAAGAGCCTCTTCCTGTTTATCAGCCCCAGGAGCCTCCTGTCCTTATCAATTACACAGAGATGATGAAGGGTCGGGTTCCTTATGAACTCACCCACAAGCGTTATGATATCTGCATCCTCACCCACAACAAGGGGAGGTTCATAAGGCCTGAAATCCCTTACAGTCTTTTTGTTCATGCTCATGCCTCCCTTGTTATCTCGCCTGCCCTGGAGATGGCAAACTTAACCGATGGTGGTCCGATTATCTGTACAAGAAAGGTTGTGGCAGCTATAATGTTTATTATGGTGCTTCCCATCTCCACTCCTCTGGCCCCCATGGACTGGAAGTGCTGGTATGCATCAAGAGCTAAGCCCACAGCCACACCTGCCTGTGAGAAGAGGGCGAACCCCAGGTATTTTCTTACAGCCTCTGGTGCCCTTGAAAGGGTAGCGCCAAAATATGCGCCTGTCCATTTGCCCGCTGTCCTTCCCAGAACGTACAGGATGCCGATTATTCCCATCTCCTTGAGCAGACCTATCTGAAGCCTTGCACCAACAAAGACAAAAAAGAGTATATATACAGGTGGGGCAAAGGCCTTTATTGTTTCAAATACAGCCTCGTTCCTGTGAGGATGAACATTGGTCAGGTAGAGCCCCATGGTCATGGATGTAAGGATGAGTGAGAGATCAAGGCTTTCGGAGGCACCTGCTGCCAGCACAAGGGCGCCAAGGCAGATAACAAGCCTGTCATCCTTGTTTTTTATCCTCACAAGCACCCTGTCAAGGATGATCCCCGCGGTAATTCCTATGAGAAGGGAGAGAGCTATCTCCGTCAGTGGCTTTATTATCATCATCTCAAGACTCAAACCCGAACCAGAGGCAATCACATCTGCAAAGGCAAGGGCAAATCCGTAGAGTATCAGTGAAAGGCCGTCATCAAGGGCCACTATTGCAAGGATAGTGGTTGTAAGAGGCCCCTTTGAATGGTATTCCCAGAGGACATCAACTGTGGCTGCAGGTGCTGTGGCAGAACTGAGGGCACCAAGGAGCAGTCCCAGTGCAAGGTCTTTTGTATACACCGTAACAAGCAGTGCAACAAGAAACATGGCGGTCAGGCCCTCTGAGAAGAGTATGGAAAAGAACTGTTTACCATATTTTCTGAAGACGGAGTGTTTCAGTTCACCTCCTACCATGAATCCGATCAGGGCAAGCGCAAGGGAGGTCAGTGGTGTGAGATGGTCAAGGAGGTCCCTTCCAAGAATGCCGCTGAAGGAATCGCCAATAAGGATTCCGAATACAATATAGCCCACTACCTGTGGTATCCCGAGCCTCTCAAATACCCTGCCTGTTAACAGACCTGCAAAGAGGACAATCCCTATGAGAAGGAGTATCTTCATTTTCTGATAGCCTCAAAACCGCTTGTTATCTCAATGGTCTCATTGGTTATCTCCTCCTGGCGGAGATAGTTGTAAAGCTCGGAGAGTTCAGCAAATTTTTCATCTATGTTTCTGGAAGCCCGCTCCATGCTGAGCATCCTTGATGCATTCTCGCTTGCCAGCGACTCAATGAATGCCTTATACAGTGCCACTATCAGATACTGCCTCATAAGGTCCTCAAGTATATCCTCCGGAGCCATATAGACAAGGGGTGCCCTCTTCTTTTTCGTCCTCTTCAGTATCCTTTTAAAAGGTGGTGGCAGAACCCTCTGTCTTATTATCAGATAATCCGATCTCCTTCTGTAGTATGCAAAGAGGAGATAAAGCTGCTGGAAATACCTTTGCGAGTAGAGGGTGAACAGTTCTGTAGCAAGGTTCATCACCTTTATATCCACTGCCTCCACACTGACAGGGCTGCTCAGTGAGAGTATTACAGGAAGTCCCCTTGATTCTGCCTCCTCTATCCCCTTCCTTCCTGAGAGTATGAGACCAACCGTCTTTTCATCAAGAAAGCCTTCTGCCTCGTTAACTATCCTCTCGTTGAAGACACCACAGAGCCCCTGCTCGGAGGTGAAGACGACACAGGCCCTCTGACCTTCGCCTTCAAAATCAACCCTCACTGCCTCGGGAAAGTAATGCAGTATCTGGGCAAGTGAGTCCTCAATGTTTTCTGCGTAGGTCCGCAGATGAGGCAGAAGCCCCTCTGCCTTCCTGATTGAATGTGCAGACAGGGCCTTCATGGAACCCACTATCTCCCCTATGCTCTTGAGGGCCTTCAGTTTTGACTCAATGGCTTCAATATTGAGTTCTGTCATAGTACTGGTTCTCTTAAGAAGTCACTTATGAGTCTCCTCAACTCATTTTCCCTTCTGGTGGTCAGTTCTCCCGTGGTTTCAATCTCCTTAAGGATATCCTCCCTCTCATGTCTTATATGACTGATGATCCTGGAAACATAGACCTTTACACGGTTCAGGTCAACACTGTCAAGAAAACCTTCGTTGAGAATGAAGAAGGTGACCACCTGTTCTGAGAGACCAAGTGGAGCGAGTCTGGGCTGCTTTAGTACCTCTCTCAACCTCTGACCCCTGGTTATAAGTGCCCTTGTTGTCTCCTCAACCTTTGCACCGAACTTTGTAAAGATCTCCACCTCAATAAACTGGGCGTAGTCAAGCTTCAGTCGTTCGGCAACCTTCTTCATGGCAGGCCTCTGGGTCTTCCCGCCTATCCTTGAAACGGATTTCCCTATATCCACTGCAGGTATAATGCCGCTGTTGAAGAGGTTCAGGTCCAGGTAGATCTGTCCATCTGTAATGGATATAAGGTTTGTAGGAATGTATGCTGTAAGCCTCCCTGCATAGGTCTCTGCAATGGGTAATGCGGTAATAGAGCCTCCACCATAATGGTGATGTCTTTTTGCAGCCCTCTCAAGGAGACTTGAATGGATGTAGAAGATGTCTCCCGGGAATGCCTCTCTTCCAGGTGGTCTGCGTAAAAGGAGGGAAAGGCTTCGGTAGGCATCGGCATGCCTCGTAAGATCATCATAGACAATAAGCACATCCTCCCCTTTCAGCATGAAATACTCTGCCACTGCCACACCTGCATAGGGAGCAATGTATTTGAGACCAAGGGAGGAGTCAGCATCAGCAACAACAAGCACAGTGTGTGCCATCGCACCCTGGCCCTTCAGCTCATCCACAACCCTTGCCACCTCTGCCTTTCTCTTTCCTATGGCAACATAGACACACTTTACACCACTGTGCCTCTGGTTTGCTATGGTATCCACTGCTATAGCGGTCTTTCCGGTGCCACTATCACCTATGATCAATTCCCTCTGACCCATACCTATGGGTAGCATTGAGTCTATCACCTTGATACCCGTGTAAAGGGGCTCTCTGACAAAATCCCTCTCTATCAGCAGGGGTGCATCCCTGTCAAGTTCCATATACTCGGATATCCTGATATCACCGAGACCATCAAGGGCTCTGCCAAGGGGGTCTATTATCCTGCCAAGTACTTCATCGCCAACGGGTATGGATAGAACCTTGCCGGTTAGCCTGACTGTATCACCGGCCTTCACAGACTCTGGATCACCAACGATTACCACATCAACCCTCTGGGGTTTTAAAGAAAAAACGATTCCGAAGTTTTTGCTGTCAAATACTACAAGCTCACTGTACCTGGCAGTTGAGAGCCCCGAGACACTTGCAACACCATCACCAACCTCCTCAACAAGACCCACCTCTTCTGTATGTACCTCAAAGGTTGTAGCCTTTAGCTTTTCCTTTATTGTCCTGAAAATGTCCTCTGCCATCTTTAACCTCTCAGGCGTTCCACGACACGGTCAATGTTCCCTTTAATCGTACCGTCAAAGACCCTGCTACCAATCCTTACCATTATGCCACCGATCAACTCGGGGATTACAGTGAACTCAGAATCTGTTTTACATCCAAATGTCTCCTCCACGATCCTCGTAATCTCCTTTTTTGTCTCATCATCAAGTGGAAAGGCGGAACCCACCCGGACTGTACAGGAATCTGTTCCTGATAATATCTCCTCCTTTTCTGAATCTGACAGACTCTTTAATCTATCAAGGGTTTTGTGAATAAGGATTCTATCAATCGTGCTGTCCACAATGGAGGCCAGTATTCTGCCTGAAAGCTCTGCTGAAAGCTCTATGCCTTTTTTCTTTACCTCCTCATAGAGCCTCCTTCTTTCATCCTCAATCAGCTTTCGCAATTTTTCCCGCTCCTTTTCAATATCTGCCTTCGTGTCACTTAGTATCCTCTCCCGTTCCTTTAATGCCTCGGTCCTTGCCGTCTCAAGGGTTGTTTTTCTAAGGGTATCAACTTCTCTTAGTTTTTCTTCAAACTCTTTCTTCAGTGCCTCAGCTTCAGATCTCTCTTTTTCAATATCCGCACGTGATCTCTCAATTTCTGTCCTTCTTTTTAATATCATATCCCTCACAGGCCTGAACAATACCCTGTAGAGTATGTAGACAACTACAACAAAGTTGACTATCTGGAAGAAGAAGGTCCACCAGTTAAACATTAACCTCTCCAAATGTTTGTAATCCGGCCCCTCACTTCTGACCGTTGACTGTATTGCACCCTGTCTTTTGTCTCTCTTTCAAAATCTCCTTTGAACTGCGGTTGTAAATATTATTTCAAAAGATAACCAAGCAAAGGATTGGCAAATAGTATTATAAGGGAGATGACGAGACAGTAGATGGCAACGGATTCCACCATGGCC
>DROX01000243.1 GCA_011321725.1 Nitrospirota bacterium
ACCACAGGATTAAACAATAAAGTAACCTCATTTTTATCGTTATACACTAAATCAAGTAAAGAAACAAACCCTATAGGCCCAGAGGTGGTGAAGAATGCCATGTAGCAATACCTCAAGTGTCTTACATCAAGACCCTTGTCTATCCACTTAAGTCTTAAAAGACTCTGTCTTTTTTTATTTAAACCCATTGCATCAATGCCATGATGAACCACCTCTGGGCCTTTATTACTGCTCACTGCTTACTGCTTACTGTAAATAAGGTGTGGTGCTTATTTTTCTTCGGCACCCTGCCTTGTTTTATAAAAGTGAAATTATTTTGGATACTACTGTGACATAATTAAATTATAACATTTCCTCCCAAGACAGGGCACCTCAAGAAGGGGTTGGGGTAAGATGCGGTAGAGAGGCACAGGATAGCGACTGACCAGCCAGTAAACGCTATTTTCCGGAAGAGGTGGTTTTTGGACAGCCCTATTGTATAAAATTACACCATGAACCTTTCCCTCAGGACAAGAGAAAGGCTTTTCGCCATACTGCTGCTTGCCCCTACAATGGTGTTCGTGGTGCTCTTTGCATTCTATCCCATAGCCAGCTCATTCTACCTCAGCCTTCACAGGATAATCATCGGGCTGCCGGGGCTGGGAAGCAGGTTTGTGGGGCTGGATAACTACAGGACTCTGATCCATGACCAGATCGCCCAGAAGGCCCTCATCAACACACTGCTGTTCGTCTTTGTCACAACCTTTTTTGAGATCCTCTTCGGCCTCCTGATAGCTCTTCTGATCAACCAGAGATTCAGGGGAAGGGGCATTATAAGGGCATCCATTCTGGTGCCATGGGCAATCCCTACAGTTGTTTCTTCACAGATGTGGCGGTTTATCTTCAATGACAAGTACGGGCTTATCAATCTCATCCTCTTTGGCTCTGACATATCCAGGTACAAGGCATGGCTTGCTGAACCAGGCTATGCATTCCTCGCAATAATCATTGCCGATGTCTGGAAGACATCCTCCTTTGCAGCGCTCCTGATACTGGCTGGTCTGCAGATAATCCCTGAAGAGCTCTATCTGGCAGCAAAGGTGGATGGCGCAGGTCCATGGAAGAGGTTCACAAGTATCACACTACCCCTTGTAAGGCCTGCCCTATTGATAGCACTCCTTTTCAGGACAATGGATGCCTTCAGGGTCTTTGACCTTGTATTCGTAATGACACAGGGTGGTCCTGCGGACTCAACAAATGTGCTCCAGTTCTATGGTTACAAGAAGATCTTTGCCGAGGGGCTTATGGGGTACGGTTCAACCATATCCGTTCTTGTCTTCTCCCTCACCTTTGTTATAAGTCTCCTTTACATAAGGATGGTTGGCAAAAGGCTGACGAGGGGGTCATGATATTGATGAAGAGACTACAAAAGATTGTTTTCGTATCCCTGACAGCCTGGGTGGTCATTGTCAGCCTATTACCCTTTCTCTGGATGGTGATGACATCACTGAAGTCAGAGGCGGATATCACGGCGATTCCCCCCACGGTCCTGCCCTCACTATCACTGCACTTCTACAGCTCAGCCATTGCAGACTATAACATATTCCACTACCTGAAGAACAGCCTGATAGTCGCTTCAGCCACCACATTTATTACCCTCATGCTTTCCGTCTTCTCAGGGTATGCATTATCAAGGACAAGGCTGGGCCACAAAAACATTATACTGGGTTCACTGCTCCTGGTGTCCATGTTTCCGCAGATATCCATCGCAGGGCCTGTCTGGAGGATACTCTATAATGCAGGATGGCTGAACACATACCAGGGACTCATCGTACCCTATGTTACCCTGACCCTCCCGCTTGGCATCTGGATAATGACCTCCTTCTTCAGGGAACTCCCCGAGGAACTGGAGAGGGCTGCACTTGTTGACGGCTGTAGCAACATCCAGACCCTCTTCAGAATAATGATCCCCCTTTCAGCACCTGGTGTCTTCACAGCTGCTATACTTGTATTTATCTATGCCTGGAACGAGTTCTTCTTTGCCCTCCTGATAATGACGCAGAGGAGGTTCCAGACCCTTCCTGTAGGTATTGCCATGTTTCAGGGTCAGTACACGATCCCCTGGGGTGAGATATCTGCGGCATCGGTGATTGCCACCGTACCCCTTGTGCTCCTTGTCTTCATCTTCCAGAGGAGGATCATAAGCGGTCTTTCCGCAGGTGCAATAAAAGGTTAGTTTTTCTTTGTTTTTAATTGTTTGACACCGTAAAAGACATCTTGATATACTTCATTTAACGTGGGGCACTATAATGTCTTCAGGAAAGATAAATGAGCCTGAGTGGAAGATTAGAAGACCTCGGACTTGCTGACATATTCCAGATCCTCTCAATCGGGAAGAAAAGCGGATCCCTTGTGGTAAGAGGTGAAAACAACATCAATGCACTGGTCATATTCCGTAATGGTATGGTTGTAAGAGCCGAGACAAACGCCCTCACAGAGGATATTGGCGATGACCTGCTCAAGAGGGGTCTGATTGATGAAGGAAAGCTCAATCTCGCCAGGAGGGTAAGGGCATCACTGCTTGACAAGTCAATCGGGGATATCCTGATAGAACTTGGAGCAGTAAACAGACATGACCTGGACAAGATAACAAAGAAGAGACTTGAAAGGATCATATCAATCCTGCTACCCCTTGAAGAAGGTGACTTTGTTTTTGAACCTGACATTGAACTGCCCACCCTGAAGGAACTACCCGATCCTGGCTGTGAATTATCAAGGGGAGTCAACGCAGACTACCTGATAATGGAAGGAGCAAGGGTCTATGATGAACAACAACACTACGGCCGTATACTTGAAGAAGAGTTCCCCCATGACAACAATCTCTTCCCGGAAGCATCCACCTCGGACATTCCACCTGACATAACAGTCCTTCAGTCCCTTACCGAGGAACTCCGCCTCCCTGAGAGCCTTTCGGAGATATCCCTTCTAATACTCAGGTTCGCAAGTGGTATCTTCCAGCGTGGTGTGCTCTTCTCTGTTGATGATATGATTCTTGCTGGCCTTGGACAGTTTGGTCTTGAGATAGACCGTCCTGATGAACGGATCAGGGAGATGGTGATTGACATAAGCGAGAGTGTCTTTTTAAGAAAGATCCTCAAGGATCTGAAACCCTACAAGGGAACACTGCAGATGGATGTGGTTATGGAGAGGTTCCTTAAAGAACTTGGAGGGACAATCCCTGAGGAGGTCGCCCTTTTCCCCGTGGTTGCAGAGGGGAAGGCTGTTGCTTTACTATATTGTGATAACTCTCTATCAGGTGAGCCTGTTGGTGACACACTGGGACTTGATATATTTCTTGCCCAGGCTGGGCTGGCCCTTGAGAAGGCGGCACTGAAGAAAAGACTCCTTGAAAGAGGAAGGGATGACTGAGAATATCAAGATTCTGATAGTTGAGGATTCACAATCCACACGTTCAATGATCAGGAGTATTATTGAGGACATGGGGGAGGAATACACTGTATATGAGGCGGAGAACGGTTACGAGGCGCTGAAGATACTGCCCACGGAGGACTTCAACATAGTAGTAACAGACATCAACATGCCCGACATAAACGGGCTGGAACTTATCAACTTTCTGCGTACCACACCAAGATACAAGGATACCCCGGTCATTATAGTAAGCACTGAAAGAACCGAAAAGGACATACAGAGGGGTCTTGCCCTCGGGGCTGAGGCATACATCACAAAGCCCTTTAAACCAGAAGAGATACAGGAGACAATCAACAGGGTATTGCAGAGATGAGTTCCAAAAAAGAAGAATTCGTATCCGAGGCAGAAGAGATTCTGAATAGCGCCCAGGAATTTCTTCTCAATCTTCAGGAAAACCTGGAAGACCCACCTCCTGATGATATCAATGCGCTTTTCAGGTGTTTTCATACCCTGAAGGGGATCTCCGGGTTGTTCGGTTATGATTCACTACAGAAACTGAGCCATACCCTGGAGAATATCCTTGATGACATAAGGCTTGGGAAGCAGCCCCTCAATGAGGCTACCATAGCCTTCCTCTTCAAATACGGTGATATACTGCGAAAGATGATCTCAAACCCTGAAAAGTATGAAGACATCAGCGACATGCTTGAGGAGATTGAGGAGTTCAGGAAAGGATCAGAAGACGCCGGCACTGCCGCACCAGGAGAGGAGACAATCAGTGATGAGATACTAAGGGTACTCTCAGAGTATGAGGAGCACAGATTAAGGGAAAACATCAAGAAGGGTAAAACCATATTTTCCATCAAGACAACCTACCCCCTGGCAGACTTTGATACTGAACTCCGCTCCCTGACAGAGAGGATAAAGAAGTTTGGTGAATTGATCTCCACCCTGCCCACATCGGAAGACATACCAGAGGGACATATAGGCTTTAACCTCCTGCTTGCCACATCAAGGCCACAAAATGAGATAGAGAAGGAGATCAACACCCCCCTCTCGGTTATCCATAAGGGCCATCGGGAAGCTTCCCGGAAAAAGCCAGCCCAGCCCCAGAAACCCGCCACCCAGGCCATGGAAACCTCCCTGAGGAGCGCAACCACGACCGTAAGGGTGGATATAGAGAAGATAGACAGTATACTGAGCAGCCTGGGAGAGCTCTCACTTATAAAGGGGGCCATAAACAGGATTGAAAGCGAACTCATTGACTACTTTGGTCATTCTTCCCTCATATTTGATATACACAGGATCAACCAGACCCTGAGCAGAAGGCTCCTTGAGCTTCAGAGTCTCGTCCTTGAGATAAGAATGGTACCCATCGGACAGATATTCTCCCGCCTGGGACAGATTATCAGGCGATACTCAAGGGAAACAGACAAGCCTGTGCAGATTCACGTATATGGTGAAGAAACAGAGATTGACAAGTTCATTGCAGAAGAGGTGGTTGATGCCCTTATGCACATAGTAAGGAACTCCATAGACCACGGGATAGAAAGCAGACAGGAACGGCTTAATGCAGGAAAGCCTGAGGTAGCCAGCATAACGCTCAAGGCCTACCAGAAAGGCAATCATGTGATTATTGAGATAACAGATGATGGTAAAGGGATAGACACTGAAAGGATAAGAAAGAAGGCCATTGAAAAAGGACTGATCAGCGAGGATGCCCGGCCGGACCGCTCGGAGCTGATTGATCTTATATTCCAGCCAGGGTTCAGCACAAAGGACTCGGTATCAGAGATATCAGGAAGGGGTGTGGGCATGGATGTTGTAAGAGACAGGCTCTCCTCCGTAGGTGGTTTTGTGGAGGTCAGGACAGAGCCTGGAAAGTTCACAACCTTTTTCCTTACCCTGCCCATCACACTGGCCATAATAAAGGCACTGATTATAAAGGTGGGTGAATACACAATGGCCCTCCCCATGACCTCCATATCGGAGATCGTTCTGATTGACAGAGACTCCGTACAGAGCATTGAGGGGAACCCCGTATATAACCTAAGGGATGAGCCCCTCCCCCTTATCAACCTGAACAGGTATTTTGAAACATCCTCAAAGGGTTCATCCTATGTTGTGGTCGCTGGCATAGGCAGTAAACGGATAGGCCTTGTGATAGATGATATCCTCAGAAGCGAAGATATAGTGATAAAATCCCTGGGAAGCTATCTTGAGGGTATAAAGGGGTTCGCAGGTGCTGCCGAGATAGGCAAACATGACGTGGTGCTTGTTATAGACATAGAGTCCATTATTGAAGAAACGATGAGAAAACAGACAAGGATTGGTTATACAAATGTTTGAGGCCTTTTTCAGTCTTGACAGAAGACCCTTCAGCAAGACACCTGATCCGGAGTTTCTTTACCTCAGCCGTGCCCATGAAGAGGCACTTGCAAGGCTGCTCTATGCAGTTGAGGAAAAAGAGATAATCCTGCTCACAGGTGAGATAGGATGCGGGAAAACAACGCTTACAAGGGCACTGATGGATGAGCTTGATGATGACCACAGGGTGGTCCTGATCCTGAACCCCAGACTTACTGCCAGCCAGTTTCTCAGGACAGTTGCCAGAGGACTCGGCATAAGCATTAACAGCATGTTTAAAGATGATATACTGAATGAGATCTATGAAAGACTGTATCAGGACTACAGGGATGGCAGGAACACCGTGATAATCATTGACGAGGCCCAGTTGATCCCCGGCAAGGAGACATTTGAGGAGATCAGACTGCTCACCAATTTCCAGCTTGATGACACGAACCTGCTGAGTCTTGTCCTTGTAGCCCAGCCTGACATAATGAAACGGCTGAAGCACAGAGCCTATTCTGCCCTCAGGCAGAGGATAGGACTCTTTTACCACATCGGCCCACTCTCCGAGGAGGAAACAAGGCAGTATATCCTGCACCGGCTCAGGGTATCCGGCAGGGAAGAACCCCTCTTCTCCGAGAAGGCCATCAGCCTCATCTATAAACACTCCGGCGGGGTACCAAGGCTTATAAACAGCATAGCCACCTCAGCCCTCCTGGATGCATTCTCTAAAGAAAACAACAAAATAGACGAAGATAATATTATGGATGCCGTCAGGGAGCTTGGACTGTATGGATATTGCAAAAATTAGAAAGAAGGCCAGGAAGACAAAGAAGGCCGCAAAGAGGTCAAAAAAAGAGTCAGAAAAGACAAAGGAACCAGGGACAAAGGCTGCAGAAGATCCTACGCCTGTTACTGCTGCCGAATCTTCAGAGGTCTCACCGTCAGGACAGGAGGAGACCCGGAAGGACAGAACTGCTGATGAACAGTCCCGGCCTGATGAGGCTATTCACGAAAAACCCCTTGATAAGATACTGACCTTCAGGCTTTCCCGGGAGGAGTATGGCCTCTACATGAAGGACATCCAGGAGATAACCAACTACTACACAATAACCCCCATACCACGCAGTCCTGATTATCTTGCAGGTGTTATTTCACTGAGAGGGAAGATTGTACCCATTCTGAACCTGAAGAGGCTCTTCAACATCCCTGATGGGGATACCGAAAAGATGAAAAAGAGGGAGAGAAAGGTTATTATACTAAAGGCCCCGGATGGTCCGCTGGGTGTTGTAGCAGACATGGTACTCGGCACAAGAAGCATAAATAGCGCATCCTTGAAGGATTCCCCGGGGAATATATCCGAAAAGGATGCAAAATACATAGACAGCATAGCGGTTATAGACAACAGGTTTATTTCTATCCTGAACGCAGAAAACTTAGTTTCAGTAGAATTCATCAGATAAAATTTTACTCTGAACATATCAGAGGACAGTTTCAGGAGGCCTTTATGGGAAAACTGGAGAAGAAAATCGTTGGCTCCGTTGTCTTGATGATCGTGGCAGGCACAATATTCGCCAATATCGTGATCTTCCTGTACCAGAAGAGAAATCTCCTGAGCACAGCACAGGAGAAGGTATTTGAGACTGCCAGGGTGATCCAGACAAGCATTGAGCGAACAATGCTTGAAGGCAACGCAAGGATCACCAGACAGATGGTGAGCGACATGAAGAGACTCAAGGGTGTGGAAAACATTGTTGTTCTCAATTACGAGGGCAGAGAGGCCTTCAACAAAACCGCTCCGAAAAGGGAGGCCAACATAATAGAGAAGCTCAAGAAGAAGCCCGCCCCTGTAACTATCGTGTCAGGCTCCAGTATGACAATCTACAGCCCTCTGCCAAGGAAGGCCGCCTGTGAGAGATGCCATAGAGTTGCAACCCCCATAATGGGAGCCGTCAAGATAGAGATGTCCCTGGCAAAGGAGAGGAGGAAGGTCTCTGAGATGGTGGTCTTTAATATATCCGCCTCGGTTATTGCCATACTGGGCCTATCCTTCCTGCTCTTTGTCCTGTTGAGAAAGATCGTGATCAACCCTGTAAAGGAGTTTGAGAGGGCATCAAGAAGGCTGGCTGAGGGAGACCTCTCATTCACCCTTGACCTGAAGGGTGATGATGAGATCGCCTTCACAGGAGAGGTGTTGCAGGAGAGTCTGAAATCACTCTCCTCCATCCTGAATCGCATCAAAGAGATAACAACCAGGGTATCAAAGATAAGCTCCGAGGTGGAAGCAGAGTCAAGGGAGATGCTTGAGGGAACAAAGAAGGAGACCCTTGCCATTGAAAACATCTCCAGTTCCATAGAACAGATGAACGCATCCATTGCCGAGATTGCCGACAGCACCAGGGCGCTCGCACTCTCCGCCGAGGAATCGGCATCCGCCATTGAGGAGATGTCTGCAAGCATATCCCAGATTGCAGAAAACAGTAATGAACTCTTTGAATCTGTTGAATCCATTTCCGCATCAATTGAACAGTTAGGCTCTTCCATTAAAGAGGTGGCAAACAGTGCCGATGAACTCCTTCAGGAGGCAGATAACACCTTCACATCCACTGAGGAGATCGCATCTGCCGTCAGGGAGGTGGAGGCCAACGCAAGACAGTCGGCCGAGTTGAGCAAGAAGGTGATGGAGGAGGCCACCACATCGGGCAAGGAGTCGGTGGAAAAGACCGCACAGGGTATGGAACGTATCAAGATATCCGTTGAGACCACAGCTGAGTATATAAAACGCCTGAACAGCAGGTCTGAGGAGATAGGAAAGATACTGAATGTAATTGATGACATAACAGACCAGACCACCCTACTTGCACTTAATGCCGCAATTCTTGCGGCACAGGCAGGTGAGCACGGAAAGGGGTTCTCTGTGGTTGCTGACGAGATCAAGGACCTCGCTGAAAGGACATCATTCTCAACAAAGGAGATCGCCACACTGATACAGAATGTACAGAAGGAGCTGAGAGAGGCTGTTGAAGCCATGAACCTTGGACTTACAGCCGTTGATGAGGGGCTCAAGCTTTCAAGGGAGGCATCCGCAGCCCTGAACAGGATAATTGAGAAGTCGCAGAACTCTGTCCAGATGGCATCGGAGATTGAGAACTCCACTGCGGAACAGACAAGGGCCATACGTTACATCACCGAGACCGTGGAGAAGTTCAGGGACATGGCCGGCCAGATCGCAAAGGCTACCGCAGAACAATCAAGGGGGATGACGCTGCTCATGGAGGCATCCGAAAGGGTGAGGGATGTTGCCACACAGGTAAAAACTGCCACAGAGGAACAGTCTCATCAGAGCAAGATGATCAGGGAAAGCACGGAGTCCGTATCAGAGAAGAGCCAGCTCATATCCAACGCAATCAATGAGCAGAAGATTGGTACTGAACAGATCAAGTCATCCTTGGACAACATAATTGATATACCCTCAAAGAACCGCAATATCGCCTTCAAGATAAACAGCACCGTCAAGTCCCTTGCAAGTGATATAGAGCTGGTAGTGGCAGAGATGAACAAGTTCAAACTTGTTGACCTCAAAAAGAACGCCTCCACAATGCGGTTCGGTGTGGTACCCCTTGAATCTCCTGCAGAGATGCACAAGAGGTTCCTGCCCCTTGTCAACTACCTTTCCAGGAAAACGGGGAAAAAGTTTGACCTCAAGGTAGCAGTGGACTTTGAGGGTGCCATAAATGATATTGGCATGAATGAGACCCAGGTCGCCTACATGACACCATCTACATACATAAAGGCAAACAAGAAGTACGGCTGCAGGGTGGTAGCCAAGGCCCTAAGGGATGGCAAACCCTACCATCACTCTGTGATCATCACATCCTCAAGCAGCAACATAAACTCCATTGAAGAACTGAAGGGCAGGTCCTTCGCCTTTGGAGACCCTGAATCCACATCCTCCTACATAGTACCAAGATTCCTGCTCCTACAGGCAGGTATTGACCTGAATGACCTGCACTACTACAACTTCCTCGGGCACCACGATGATGTAGCCAGGGCTGTTCTTGAGGGCCAGTACGATGCAGGTGCTGTCATGGAATCAGTTGCAGAAAAATACAAAGAAAAGGGACTCAGATTCCTCAAATACTCTGATGAGATCCCCGAGTTCTGTATCGTGGTCAGCAGGGAGACACCCCAGGCAGAGGTGGAAAGAATCAAGGAGACTATCCTTTCAATCAATGACAGAGATCCTGAAAGTGTGGCGATACTGAAGTCAATTGACACGCATTATACGGGATTCACCACTGCATATGATAACGATTTTGAGGATATAAGAAACATTATGTCCAAACTGGAAATCTTATAAAATCAATCGGGGTATATCATGAAAAACACAAACCTGTCAAAAAGGCTTGTTTTGAGGACCTTCCTGATCGTCATCCTTGTTCAGGTTGTACTGTTCATCATGTACAAGAACAGGGAGCATTCCCTGGTTGACAGGTATCTACAGGAGGTCACCAGCACCACCGAGCATCTTCTCACAAACAGCAGAGGTGAAAACCTTAAGGCATTAATTGAGGATATTTCAACCCTTCCCTATATCTACTCAATCAATGTCTATGACAATGAAGACCGCCTTGTAATAACCAGTTATAAGGGTGCTGAAAAGACAGGCTCTGATCTCATTGTGAAAGAACTACAACTTGATCCAGGAAATACAGGATACAAGAGGGTCGTGGTCAGTTTCTCAAGGGCTTCGCTTCTCCAGGAGATGGGAATAACCAGTTCAGGCCCCATCCTGCTGAATATCCTCGTTTTCATAGTCTTCCTGTCGTTGCTGTATCTTCTATTCAGAAAAGAGGTTGACCAGAGGTTACACGCCTTTCTTGGACTGGTTGATAAGGTCAGCATAGGAAACCTGAAGGTAAGGATACAGGCAGACGATACCACGGAGTTCGGCTGGATACAGCGGCGGCTGAAACTTCTCATAGATAACCTCTCGGGCATCGTCAGGAAACTCAAGGTGATCATAAAGAACGTATCCGCAGCAATAAACCAGCTGAAGCTCAACTCCAGGGATGTGATCGCAAAGATGCAAAGCCAGCAGGAAACATTCAAGAGATTCGCATCAACCATTGAAGAGGTCTCGGTAAAACAGAAAGGCATAACAAAAGATACAGAGGCGCTGATGAGCCTCTCAGACAAAAACCTCAGCGGCGCCATAGAGGTCAAACAGACTTCAGAGGAGATATTCAGGACCATGGATGAACTGAACACCCAGCTTGCCGATGTCTTGAGCTCAGTGAATGAACTCTCAAAGGCTGCAAAGGAGATATCAAATCTGTCGGACAATTCCAACAAAAGGATACAGAGTGTAGCCTCCTCTGCGGAGGAGATCATAAAATCAACCCAGGAGATAGAATCCTCAGCAGCGGATTCCCTCAGGATGAGCGAGGAAACAACAAGGATAATCATTGAAAAAGGTATCTTCTCAACAGCTGATGCCGTTGAGGAGATGGAGCATATTGAAGAATCCATAAAGGGTCTGATGGACACCATCCGTACCTTTGAAGACCGTTCAAAGGACATTGAAAAGATCCTCTCTGTTATCAAAGACATCACGGAGCAGACAGGCCTTCTCAGCCTCAATGCACAGATACTCGCTGTGCAGGCCGGTGAGTACGGAAAGAGCTTCTCCGTGGTTGCGGATGAGATGAAGGTGCTCTCGGAGAAGACCTCCTCCTCAACAAAAGAGATCTCCAGGATAATCTCTACTTTGAAGCACGAGATGAGCGACGTTGTAGCAGAGACGAAAAAGGTGGTTACCATGATCGGCAATGGTCATGAAAAGGTGGTAAGGACCGCAGAGGCCCTGAACGAGATATATGAATCATCAAAGAAGGCCACTGATATGTCAAACCAGATCGTAAGGGCCACAAAAGAGCAGACAAAGGGTATTGAGTCCATTACTTATGCCATTGAACATATAAAACATATGACACAGGAGATCAAAAGGGCCACATACGAACAAGACAAAGGCGTGTCTTATATTCTGAATAATATAGAGAATATAAAAAACATCACCGAGATTGTCACCAGAACTGCAAGGGAACAGATTGAGAACAACAACTATATTGTGCAGAATATAGAATCTGCAAACAACATCATCTCACACATCTCCTCAGCATCCAGGGTCCAGCAGGATGTTAACAGGCAGCTATACCAGGTATTGACTGACCTGAAAAACTCAAATACTGATATCATCAGGGACATACGCGAACAGACTGTATTACTATCCTCCCTTTTTGAGGAAGTGGAACAGCTCCAGAAAGAGCTAAACCTGTTCCAGACCGAGGAAAGGGACAGATGAAACATCTCGTATTCACGGTCAAGGATGAAAAATTCGCCATTGATATAATGAGGATCGTGGAGATCCTCAATCCAGTAGATGTACATACCATACCTGACCTGCCTCCCTTTATTGACGGCGTAATAAACCTGCGGGGAAACATTATACCCATAATAAACCTCCGGAAGCGGTTTGATATTGACGAACCATCAGAGAAGGCAAGAATCATTATCATCAGGTTTGACAACGAATCCGTCGGTCTCCTTGTTGACAGTGTGGTTGAGATAAAGGAGCTTGAAACAGAACAGATATCCCGCCCCTCAAGGCTGTTCAGAGGGTTCAGGGCAGAGTTCATAAAGGGTATTGCAAATCCGGGGAAGGAGGACGTGATAATAATAATGGACATTGACAAGGTGCTGACCACTGAAGAGATTGTAAAGCTGAAGGAATCAAGCAAACAATTAGAGAAGGACCTGCTGGATGACAGAGGGTAACGAGCAGATCATTGAAACAAAGAGAAGGGAAATACTCCGCTCCTGCGGCTCCGAGGAGATACTGCCCCTTCTGTTTGAATCATTGAAGGACAGCAGCTGGCGCCTCAGAAAGACCGCACTTGACTGCCTGATATCATCCTATGAACCAGAAAACTATATACAGGAGTTGATAAAACTGCTCTACCTTGATGACAACGCCGGTGCAAGAAACACTGCAATTGAGGGATTCATCAGGCTTGGTAAAAAGGTGCTGGATATACTGATAGACAGCTTTGAAACTGACAACAGCGATGTAAGAAAGTTTATAATTGATATCATCGGCACCATCGGGGGACGAGAGACACTTCCACTCCTGCTGAAGGCACTGAAGGACGATGATGACAATGTACGTGCCTCTGCGATTGAATACCTTGGCAGACTGAGGGAACCCCATGTCGTTGACGCATTGATTGAGGTCATCCATTCCGGTGATACCTGGACAGCCTACCCCGCTGTACTGGCCCTTGGTAAAATCGGGGACAGAAGGGCAATCCCTGCCTTGATAGAGGCATTGAAAACAAGACCCCTCATTGAACCTGCCCTGAAATCACTGGCCAGGTTTGCCCAGGAGGATACGCTCCGATATATTGTGCCCTTCCTTAATGACAGGAGAAGATCTGTCCAGGAGGAGGCGATAAAAACGATAGAAAATTTTTATCAGAAGGGAATCAGCGAGGACGTGATAATCAAAGGGATGGAGGCTGAATTCCATGGTAGCCTCTTTGATATCATCCTGCCACATACAAAGAGCAAGAACCCGGAGGTTAGATCCGCAGCCATATTGATCCTGGGAATCCTTAAGGACCAGAAAACTCTGCCCTATCTTCTGGAACTTCTGGAGGAGCCTGAACTCCTTGATATTGTCAAAAGGTCGCTTCTGTACATTGGACGGTCATCACCTGAGATACTCCTGGAACTGATCGAAAGGGAGACCCCCCACAGGAGAAGAATCCTGACAGAGGTAATCGCTGAACTCAGGAACCCCTTCTTCTACGAAAAGCTCCTTGAGCTCCTCTCCGACCTGGACGGGCATGTGATCTCAAGCGCAGCCACTGGCATCGGCTATATTGGTGACGAGAGGGCTGTACAACCCCTTCTTGGACTCCTTGGACATCCCTATCCTGACATACAGACCGCGGTTGTTGAGGCACTGACGCGGCTGAAGAAACATATCAGGACTGATCAGCTTCTGAGAATGCTCGGAGATACAAATCCGATTGTAAGGAAGAATGCCGTGATACTGCTGGGAGAGAAACTGAAGATGGCAAACACAGAGGAGACAGACCTTATTGTCAGAAACCTGGAGTTCTCCCTCAAAGACCCTGACCAGGAAGTAAGGAAGGCCGTTGTCAGGGCAATCTCAAATCTGTCGCATAAAAAGGCCCGTAGCGAATTAAAGAAGATCCTCTATGTTGCCCTCACTGATGAGGCGGTTGAGGTCCGTATCCAGGCGATTGAGACCCTCGGGGCTTTCCCTGACAGCGATATCCTCGGTTCACTTGTCGTTATGAGCAATGACCCGAACCCGAATGTAAGGGCCAAACTTGCCAGGGTCCTGTCCAACTTCAAGGATTACAAGACCGCCCTTGAATGCCTGATCAACCTGCTCAACGATCCGAATGGCTACGTTGTAACACAGTCAATTGAATCGCTCTCCTTTTTCAGACAGAAAAAGGCAAGGGACAGTATCCTGAAGATGCTCAGCAGCAACGACAGAGAAATCCAGCGGACGGCGATCCTCAGCCTATCCGGTTTTCCCGAGACCCTTGATGTGGTGAAACCCTTTCTGAACCACAAAGACTGGGCAACAAGGCTTGCCGCTGTCCAGACCCTTGCGTCATTCAACTCCGCTGAAGCCCTGGGCCTTCTTGAGGAGGCTTACGATAAGGAAGAGGACCCCACTGTTCGTAAGGCAATCCAGGAGGCCCTGGGTGTTCAATAAGGCACCTTCCATCACCATAACAGATGAGGAGTTCCGTCTTATTCGTGAATTCATAAGGGACCACTCAGGGATCTATTTTGATGATGACTCCAAAAAAATGCTTGAAAAGAGACTCAACAGAAGGCTCCTTGCCCACAACATATACTCATTCCGTGACTACTACAGATACCTTCTTTACGACTCAAAAAGGGACGAGGAGATCTCTGCCATAATGGATATACTCACCGTAAATGAAACTTATTTCTTCAGGGAAAAAAACCAGCTAAAGGCATTCAAGGAAGAGATACTCCCTGAACTGAAAGAGAGAAACATGAAGAGAAAAAGGTTAAAGATACTCTCCGCCGGGTGTTCCACAGGTGAAGAACCTTATACAATCGGTATACTGATAAAGGAATCAGGACTCTTCCATGACTGGGATGTGGAGATCATCGGCAGCGACATCAACAGAAGGGTGCTTACGGTAGCACGACAGGGCATTTATGGGCAACACTCCTTCAGGGGAACTGAAAAATACTATATAAACAAATACTTTGACCCTGTTGATGACGGCAGGTACAGGATCAAGGATGAGATCAAGAAGCTTGTCTTCTTCTCCAACCTCAATCTCATTGAGTCGGACAAGCTGGCCTTTCTTGGCCCGGTAGATACCATCTTCTGTCGTAATGTACTGATCTACTTTGACATACCATCACGAAAAAAGGTAATAGACGGTTTCTACAGGATACTAAAGTATGGAGGATATCTGCTCCTGGGCCATGCCGAGTCACTGATAAACATATCCACTGACTTTATACTGAAACATCTTAGAAACGACCTTGTCTATCAGAAACCTTTAAAAGGAGAACATTGAGCATATGGGGAAAAGGAGAGTACTTATCGTTGATGACTCAGCCTTCAGCAGACAGACGATCAAGGGCATCCTTGAGGCTGATCCAGAGTTTGAGGTGATAGGGATCGCCTTTGACGGTATTGATGCCATTGCAAAGACTCTGAGGTACAAACCTGACATAATTACCCTTGATATTGAGATGCCCGAGATGGATGGCCTTTCATTCCTGAGGTGGATCATGAAGGAGCATCCCACACCTGTTGTTGTCATCAGTTCCCGTTCAGATGACAAGACCGTATTTGAGGCCCTTGAGCTTGGGGCAATAGATTTCATAAAGAAGCCTGTCCGCAGGGCATCAAAGGAACTGAACAAGATCGGCTCGGAGTTATTATATAAGCTGAAAAACATCTCCAGGGAATCAATCAAAAAGATTAAAGACCGTGACTCTCACACGGGCATGGGGGAAATCAAACCCCAGACCATTGTTCATGAACCAAAGCCAGTCTACGAACTGATCGCAATAGGCTCATCCACCGGAGGACCCCATGCACTTCAATACATCTTCACATCACTGCCTCCACTTAATATCCCGATTGTGGTCAGTCAACATATGCCGGCAGGATTTACCAGATCCTTTGCAGAGAGATTAGACAGGATTTCCAGGTTCAAAATCAAAGAGGCAGAGGACAACGAACCCTTAAAACCTGCCACGGTCTATATATGTCCGGGGGGAAATCATTTACTTTTTAGGAAGAAAGGTGGTATGATTTATACTAAACTGGAAGCTTCAAACCCGGATGAAATATATACACCCTCGGTAGATAAAATGATGCTATCTGCTGTAAAATGTTTTAACGGAAAGATACTTGGCGTAATCCTCACGGGAATGGGCAGGGATGGCTTCAGGGGGATGAAAGAGATAACAAAAAAGGGTGGTTACACCATAGCAGAATCAGAAGAAACCGCAGTGGTCTATGGCATGCCCAGAGAGGTGATCAATTCAGGGGGTGCCAGGTCAGTGGTTCCACTCTACAGGATCCCCGAGGAAATAATAAAGATTATCAGAGAAGGAAAAACATACCATGGTAGATGACCCGAAAAAGGAATCAAGGCTTCTGAAAAGTGCTGAGGAATTCCTGCAGATATTCCGTAAGGGCGAAGAGTTCACCAAATCCATCCTTAAAGAAAACGAGCGGCTGAGATTCAGGATTGCAGAACTTGAGGAGGCCCTTAAACAGAACAGCAACAGTCAGCGGATAAAAAACTATGAAGAACGGATCGCTGTGCTTGAGAAAGAACTGGACTCCCTGAAGAAAAGATTCCAGGAGGTTGAAAAGGAGAACAGAGACTTTGCGGTCCGATTTGTTGAGATTGAAGAGGAGAACAACAACCTTGCAAACCTCTATGTGGCCAGCTATCAACTACACTCAACCCTTGAGTATGATGAGGTACTCAAGATACTCATTGAGATCATAATAAATCTCATAGGCGCGGAAAAATTCTCCATCCTCCTGGTGGATGAGAAAACGGGTGATCTTGTGCCTGTTGCCACAAACGGTATCTCAATTGATGAGATACCCAGGATAGAGGTGGGCAAGGGCATAATCGGAAGGGTTGCAAAGGAAGGGGAAAGCCATTTCCCGGAAACGATATCCCATACAGATGAACCGGATCCCACATCCCCTCTCGTGTGCATTCCTTTGAAGATAAAGGATTGCACCATAGGGGTCATTGCAATCTATTCCTTTCTCCTGCAGAAAAGGGCGTTCTCAAGCATAGATTACGAACTCTTCAACCTCCTTGCAGGACATGCTGCAACAGCGATATTCTCATCAAAGTTATACACCCAGTCGGAGCGAAAGCTCTCAACGATTAAAGGATTCATAGAACTTCTAACTGAAAAACACAATTAAGATGGAGGAGTAAAATGCCAAACATCCTGGTCGTAGAGGATTCACCCACAATGAGACAGTTGATCAGTTTTGCCATGCGCCGCGTACCAGATGCCAAGGTGATAGAAGCTGCCGATGGTGTTGATGCCCTTAAGAAACTATCCCAGGAAAAGATAGACATCATACTTTCCGATATAAACATGCCTGTAATGGATGGCCTGAAGCTTGTAAGTCTCGTTAAAAACAACCCCACATATAAAAACATCCCGGTGATCATGATAACCACAGAGGGTGCAGAAGAGGATAAAAAAAGGGCAATTGCCATGGGTGCTGATGACTACCTATCAAAACCCATACAGACCCAGGAACTGATAAAACTGGTAAAAAAGTATCTTGAACTGAAATAGCCGTATTACCTCGTGAAACAATAACATAGCCTCAACAAACAATCCCAAAAGCCGATCCATTGATTGAGTTCCCGGATATCCTTTAGATTATCTTTGAGGAATGCCGCCAAATTGACTTTTCCTTCTGTCTAACGTTATATTTATTAACACTGGTATCCAATATAATCTCAGCGATAAAAAAACAAGGCAGGGTGCCGAAGAAAAATAAGCACCACACCTTATTCACAGTGAGCAGTAAGCAGTGAGCAGTTGATGAGTGAATGGGTAAATGAGTAAATGAGTGGATGAGTGGATGAGTAAATGGGTAGATGGGTTTAAATGGCAGCGAGCGTATTCCCCTGCCTTGTTAGTATTTTATCTTGGACTGAAATGATCTATTAACTATGGCAAAGGATTACAAGGACACACTGAATCTTCCAAGGACGGAGTTCCCCATGAAGGCCAACCTGACCAGACGGGAGCCTGAACTGATAAGGCTCTGGCAGGAAAGGGATATCTATTTTAGGGTTCTGCAAAGGCGCGACAGGAGGAGGTCCTTCATACTGCATGATGGTCCGCCCTATGCAAACGGCCATATCCATATGGGTCACGCCCTTAACAAGGTGTTAAAGGATTTTATTGTAAAATACAAGGCCATGAGGGGATACTACGCTCCCTATGTGCCAGGCTGGGACTGCCACGGCCTTCCCATTGAACTCCAGGTGGACAAGAAGCTTGGCTCAAAAAAGGCTGCCACCTCTGTGCTTGATAAAAGACGCCTCTGCCGTGAATATGCAGACAGGTTTGTTGGTATCCAGCGCGATGAGTTTATCCGTCTTGGCGTTCTCGGTGACTGGTTCAAGCCCTATCTCACCATGTCCTATGAGTATGAAGCAACGATTATCAGGGAGTTCTATCGCCTCCTTGAGACTGGATATGTCTACAGAGGTAAAAAGCCTGTCCACTGGTGTCCATCCTGTGCTACAGCCCTGGCAGAGGCAGAGGTGGAGTATTCCGAGAAGACATCTCCATCAATCTTTGTCAGGTTCAGGATAGTTGATGACAAGGGGATCGGGCTCTCAGAGAAGGAGACCTTCTTCATTATCTGGACTACCACACCATGGACTCTTCCGGCAAACCTTGCCCTTGCGGTGCATCCCGAGGTGGAGTACTCACTGATAAAAACCGATGACGTGCAGTATATCGTGGCAACAGAACTTGTGGAAAGGCTCAGGGAGTCCATCGGACTTGAAGGTGAGGAGGTAAGGAGATTCATCGGCAAGGAGCTGGAGGGCATCAGGGCAAGACACCCCTTCATTGAGAGGGACTCTCTGGTAATAACAGGTGATTTCGTGACAACAACGGAGGGTACCGGGATCGTCCACATAGCGCCGGGCCATGGCGAGGATGACTATATTGCAGGGCTGAGATACAACCTTGAGATATACGCCCCGGTAGATGACCGTGGCTGTTTTACGATAGATGATATAGGCCTGAAAGGTGAATTCGTATTCAAGGCAAACGACAGGATCATGGATGTACTCAGGGAAAAGTCAGCCCTCATGGCACAGGAGGAGATAAGGCACTCCTATCCTCATTGCTGGAGATGTAAAAGGCCTGTCATATTCAGGGCAACGGAGCAGTGGTTTATCTCTGTGGAGCATAATGAACTGAGAAAACACTGCCTTGAGGAGATTGAAAATGTCAGCTGGATCCCACCCTGGGGAAAGGAGAGGATCCGCAGCATGATGGAAAGAAGACCTGACTGGTGCATATCACGGCAGCGTGCATGGGGTGTGCCCATAGCTGTGCTTACATGTAAGAGATGCTCGGAACTGGTAAAGGACAGGATAGTGCTTGAAAGGGTGGTCAGTGAATTTGAAAAAGGTGGAGCTGATGTATGGTTTGAAAGGGAGCCAGGGTATTTTCTGCCCGATGGATACAAATGCAGCCGATGCGGTTCAGAGGAGTTCAAAAAGGAGATGGATATACTGGATGTCTGGTTTGACTCAGGTGTGAGCCATGCTGCAGTGCTGGAAAAGGATGAGCGACTCTCCTGGCCCTCGGACATGTATCTTGAGGGGAGTGACCAGCACAGGGGATGGTTCCAGAGTTCACTCATCACAGCTGCAGCTACAAGAGGTGCTGCTCCCTACAGGATGGTCCTGACCCATGGCTTTGTTGTGGATGGTACCGGAAAGAAGATGTCCAAGTCACTCGGCAATGTCATCTCCCCTGATGAGATCATCAAGAACAATGGTGCAGAGATACTGCGTCTCTGGGTCTCTGCAGAGGACTACCGCGATGACGTGAGGCTATCAAGGGAGATCCTGAGCAGGCTAATTGAGGCATACAGAAAGATTAGAAACACCGCCAGGTTCCTGCTGGGCAATCTCTATGACTATGATCTCAAGGATTACTCCTCCTGTCTTCTTGAGATTGACAGGTATATCCTGAGCAGGCTCCAGAACCTGATAAAAAAGGTTACCCTTGCATATGAGAGGTTTGATTTTCACGAGGTCTTTCATTCTGTCTATAACTTCTGTATCGTGGAACTCAGCGCCTTTTATCTTGATATATTGAAGGACAGACTCTACACCTTCAGGGCAGACTCTCCAGAGAGGAGGGCTGCGCAGTGGACAATGTATCAGATACTTTACAATATAACACTCCTTGTTGCACCTGTGCTTTCCTTTACTGCTGAGGAGATATGGCGGTACATACCAGGCAAAAAAGAGGAGAGCGTGTTTCTCCATGATTTCCCACAGGCCAGGGAGGAACTGATAGAGCCTGACCTTGAGGAAAGATGGAAAAGGCTGATAGCGCTAAGGGATATGGTAAACAAGGCCCTTGAGATCAAACGTAACGAAAGGCTTATTGGCAACTCCCTTGAGGCCAAGGTGACCCTCTATGTGGATGATGGATACAGGGAGCTCCTGAAGGCATATGAGGAGTTTCTGCCTTCCCTGTTCATCGTATCACAGGCTGAGATAAAGAGCATTGAGGAGGGACCCTCAGATGCCTACACCTCTCAGGAGATGACCGGGGCTGCCATCAAGGTGACACGTGCATCGGGAGAGAAATGCCCCAGGTGCTGGAACTGGTCAGAGGCTGTGAAGGAAAAAGGGGTCTGCCAGAGGTGCCACGATGTGCTTCAGAGTATTAATGTGTCATGAGTTTCCTCCTTTCAAGAACATTAGTAATCCTCTTTTCCATTGTTATACTTGTAATTGACCAGGTTGCAAAGATGGTTGCTGTAAACTTTATCCTGCCCAACCAGTCAATCAGGGTCTTTACCTTTCTGAACCTTGTAAATGTAAGAAATACCGGTGCAGCCTTCGGCCTTTTTCAGAACCTGGGCAACACCATATTTATTGGTATCTCCCTTGTGGCAATCCTTATTATCCTCTCCTTGATAATCAGATCAAAGGAGGACAGCATTGCCTTGTCTCTTATTCTTGGAGGTGCCCTTGGTAACCTCACAGACCGTCTGAGACTCGGGTATGTTGTGGACTTTATTGATCTACACCTGGGCAGGTACCACTGGCCGGCCTTTAACCTAGCAGACTCGGCATTGTCTCTGGGTATGGTACTGCTTCTTTTTAGACTCTTCTGGAGGACGAGGAAGGGTGTGTAATGGATGGACGTCTTTTACTTCTCTCCCCTACTTGCTATGAAGAACAGATATTCTTTTCAGAATCCTTCCAATGCCCTCTCTGAATGTAATGAAATAAACACCCTCCATAACCTCGTCAGCGAAAAGGCCCTGCAGTCTTTCCCTGTGGTCCTTATCCGCTATAATGTCCAGTGAACCGGTAACATCAGAGCCCGCCAGGGAAAGCGAAAGGTAGCCCCTTATCCCCTCAGCCTCCAGTACGCCTCTGAGGGAGTAATACCCCGGAGCCTCTCTTCTTACAGTGAAGCTCATCTCCCTGAACACACTCAATGGCAGTTTATGACCGCCCGTATCTATATCAGGCAGAACCATATCTCTGATCCGGCCCCTGTAAAAGAATCCTACGATCTCCCTACCATGAAGGGAGAGACTCATATGGCCTTCACCATCGTGAACCCCACGGGCAGGAGAAGATTCAGGCCCCTCTCTGGTAAGTGGTAGTTTTACACCCTTCACCCTGAAGTCAATATCTGCCCTTCTGTCTGAGAGGTCAACGGTTGTATCAAGGCCGCCATCAGATATTTCCCCCTTCAGTCTGACCGAAAGACGTAAAGACAGAAGGGCAAGGGGGTTCAAGACCCCTGTGAGGTTAGACACTTGAAAGAGCTGGTAGTCACCGCTCATCAGGGAGACCTCCCTGACGGAAAAGCTAAGGGGCATCCCCTTTTCAAAAGAGCGGATATCCGCCCTGATGGTATGGCCGGCTATCCTGAAGCCAGAGAGGGAATCCAGCCTCTTCGTTACCAATGACGATGGCAGTAAGTACCAGGAAGACAACAGCAGGAGGATGAGGATAACTACAAATATGATAGGTCTCTTGGCCATCAGCTACCAAAAAGAAGGGCCTGACCTTTTATCTCCTGCCGTTCAACCTCCTCAAAGAGCCTTATTTTCCCGAACTCGCCATCAAAACCCGGGCTTATATGAACCTCGCCTTTGCGCATCCTTTTTATGCCTTCAGCCACCACCTCTCCGGCGGATCTTTTTATCTCCTCAATATCAACCTCCAGGAGTATATCAAACTCAGGACCAAGATCGTTGAGCATCTTCATATAAAGTGCCTGGACCTTTTTTGTGTTAACCCCGGCCTTTAAGGCCTCGGCAATTATCTCCTGTAAGGGGATGGCCGAATAAAAGGGTTTTGCCTCTGGTGGTCTGTAGCCATCATCCCTGTCAGCAAGCATCTCCACCCTGTGCATCACACCTACAGTGAGGGGCCTCCCACAGATAGGACACCTCTTTCCATGTTTTCTCGTCTCTTCCGGGGACAGACAGACACTGCAGTTCCTGTGACCATCAAAGTGGTATTTCCCTTCCTCTGGATAGAACTCAATGGTCCCTTCAAAGCCCTTTCCACTTTTTATGGCATTCAGAATCCCTTCGTATGAAAGGACTGATTCAAATATGTTTGCCTCCCTGCCCAGCTTTGACGGTGAATGGGCATCAGAGTTTGATACAAGCCTTACCCTGTCCAGTTCCGAGAGCCTCCAGTTCATTGGCGGATCAGAGCTCAGCCCTGTTTCTATCGCATAGATACTGTCTGAGAGGTCCTCAAAACACTCCTCAATGGAGTCAAACCCTGAGAAGGCTCCGAATATTGAAAAGTGTGGAGTCCATGCATGGGCCGGGATGACGAGAGAATCCTCGCTGATCTGAAGTACCATCTCAAGGAGTGTCCTGGCGTCAAGCCCCAGTATGGGACGGCCATCTGATGTTATATTTCCTATCCTTGACAGTCGTGCATTAAAGGCGGTCACCAGCTCAAGTGAAGGCATTATTATTATGAGGTGTATCTTTCTTATTCTCTCTCCTTTCTTGTAGATACAGCTTATCTCTGCAGTGGGGATAAAAAACACATCCGATCTGCATCGCGAGGGAACCCCGTCAGGGGCATCCTTGAGTTTATACAGGTTATTCTCCTGTCTTACAAGCCTGTCCTGGAGTTCCCTGACCCACCCGGGATGGGTAAAGTCACCGGTGCCCACCACCCTGATGCCCTTCAGTTGCGACCAGTAGGAAATCCCCTCGGGCGTCATATCTCTGCTTGTCGCCCGTGAGTATCTTGAATGGATATGAAGGTCAGCAATAAACCTCACCGTTAAAACCTCTCATTATGTATCTTTGTCTCGTCGTATTCGCTTTCAGAATGCTCGGGAAGCTCCACAGCAGGATAGCCTATGGGCATCATGCACAGTACCCTGTATCTCTGGGGAATGTCAAGGAGGTTCTTTACATAGGCCTCTGCATTGCCATGGGGACCATCTGAGTCGGCAACCTGGGTGAAGCAGCTTCCGAGCCCCTGGTTGACAGCCTCAAGATGTATATGTTCTGCACAGATTGATCCATCCTCCTTGAACCGCTTGCCCTTTTCAATATCATAACAGACAACGATCACCACAGGGGCATCCTTCACATAAGATGCATAGGGTGTAGCCTCTGAAAGGGCCTTCCTTGTCTTTGGGTCCTTCACTATTATGAACTCCCATGCCCTTGTATCCCATGCTGTAGGAGAGAACATGGCGGCCTTGAGAATCTCTTTCAATTTTTCCTCTTCCACTGCCTTCGGTCTGAAGGCCCTGATACTCCTTCTCTTTCTGATCGCCTCTAACATACTCACCTCCCGTTAAGGTTTAACCCCCTCTCAATCCTTCTCAGGGCTTTCTTTATGGCCCTCTCAAGAGAGCCTGTCCTTGAAGGCACCATTCTTAGTTTAACATAGAGGACATTATTTTCTGGTGTCAGGGAGATGTGAATCGTGTTTTCCGGCCCAAGGAGCGAGAGCAGTCTCATCAAAAGCCCTTCCAGTTTCCTGTTACCACTTGATAGTATATTGAATTCCATCCCCTCCCTTTTCAGCTGTCTTGTTTGCAGTTCCGAGGGATTCTTTATTTCAGGCATCCAGTGTTTCAGGGCAAATCTCCTTATTATGTGCGCCTCTGCAGGGACGCCACCCTCAAGGTAAAAGAGCATCTCCAGTGTATCTGATCCCCTTCTAAGCCATGCAACGGGCATATAGAGGAGGCTCTGGCGGGGTAAGAGGCTGAGTAAGAGGATGATCTTTGTAAATGGTCTCCTCCTGTATTCGGCCCTGAAACCAGCCACACCACCCAGGAGGGTGTACTCCTTGTCCGATGGTCTCAAGGCATGCTCAAGCAGCCTTGAGACCTCTCTCATGAGTCTTATGTTCCTCCTGCTGCCCCACTGGTAGGAGACCACCATCACAACAGACCCGAGGAGGAGCAGAAAAAACCAGATGCTGTTCTCCGTCAAGGAAGATCAACCTCCTGCAAAGCTCTATTGATTCATCATACTGCAAAGTGCCTCTCCGATCTCAAGGGCATATTCACGTGGAGTGGTTACGTCACCGTAATAGGGGATATCCACCCATATACTGTCACCTGAGAGATCCTTTAATTCATCCAGGTTCTTTTCATCCACCCGGCCCAGTCCTGCCTTGTTACAGACAATATAGTCAACACTGATGTGGAGTGCCTTCAGGTCTTTTATGATCAGCATGGCCTCCTTCAGGGACAACTCATCGTAGTTCATCACAAGTACCCTTGCTGATAGTTCCCTGTCCTTGAGCAACCCTTCTATCTCAACAGCCCTTCTGTACTCAACCGATAGCTCTCTTAGAACAGGGTCATCCTCATCATCTACGGCAACTGCATCGCCAAAATAGCTCCTGCCCTTTATGTGGGTGATCTCCCTTCTCCTTGAGAGGATCTTCCTTCTCAGTGAGACAAGGCTGTCTATCCACCTGTGGGTTGTAAGAGGCATTGAGAATATCCTCAGGCTCAACCCTGTGGGCGGCATATCCACGATCAGATGCTCTGCAAGCCCTGACCTCCTCCTGTATATCTCATCTATTGCGGATATGAAACCATACTCCTCCATCCCGGGGGTGTGCTTGAGCAGGTCAAACATCCCCTCAAGGTTCAGCACTGTGAGATATCTGTATGTATCCTTCATCCTCCGGGATGTCTCCTCCAGGAGCCTCCTGATATGGCCTTCAACACTGCATTCCTCAATGTAGAGACCCTTTCTTACCTCTGTCACCCCCTCTGCAGGAGGCTGCTGGAAATAATCGTAGAGATTGTGGGCAGGGTCAAGGGATGATATATATACCCTTTTGCCCTCAGATGCAAGATACTCTGCAAGACTTGCCGATAGGGTGGTCTTTCCCACCCCGCCTTTGCCAAGGAAAAAGAGAAACCTCTGCATAGTTATCCAAAGTCAAGGATGCTGAACCACTGTGCAAACTGGTCATCAAGGGTAGAACAGCGTGAAAGCATTACCCTCATCTCCCTCTCCATGTATGGTAGCAGCTTTATCCCCATGTATGATGGTGGTGCTGGCATCCCTGAAAGGGCACCTGTGGTGATCAGTGCAAAGGCATTCTCCATCTCCTTGAGTTCCGCCTCAATTGCATCTGTGCCCCTGGATAGGAACCCCTTCATAAGGTCTGAAAATATACTGTTAAATCTCCCGAGCATTTTTTATTATAACACCGCAGGGTGTGGTTGAAGAAAGTACCGTCATCTGATTTGCCATTCTTCATCTGAAAATGTTAGAATTTCAATTTAATAACCTGCAGTTTCCATAGAAGGTCTGTCAGGTTTCAGATAATATTTCCAAAATATAAAAGGGGTGCCTATGTTACAGGAAAAGGTTCCAGTAGGGTTAACATTTGATGATGTCTTATTGTTACCTTCAAAATCAAATGTCACACCCAAGGATGTTGAGGTATCTACCTTGCTGACAAGGAATGTCCCGATGAACATACCCATCGTCAGTGCTGCAATGGATACGGTCACAGAGGCAGGGCTTGCTATTGCCATCGCCCGTGAAGGGGGAATAGGGATAATCCACAGGGCCATGTCTCCCGAAAGACAGGCCCTGGAGGTAGACAAGGTAAAGAAATCAGAAAGCGGGATGATAGTTGACCCTATAACCGTGACACCTGAAACACCCATCAGCAGGGCACTTGAACTGATGGCCCACTACAGGATATCGGGTGTGCCTGTGACAGTGAAGGGTAAGCTTGTGGGGATACTCACAAACAGGGATCTCAGATTTGAGACCAACCTGAACAAGCAGGTAAAAGAGGTAATGACCAAGGAGAGGCTGATCACGGCAAAGGAGAATATCACCCTTGATGAGGCAAAGGAGATACTGCACAGATACAAGATTGAAAAGCTCCCCATAGTTGACAGGGAGATGAAACTCAAGGGGCTGATCACCATCAAGGATATTGAGAAGAGGAAAAAGTATCCCAATGCATGCAAGGACAGTCTTGGCAGACTCAGGGTCGGGGCTGCAATCGGGGTTGGCGAAGAGGCGATCCAGAGGGCAGAGCTTCTCGTAATGGCCGGTGTGGATGTGATAGCCATAGACACAGCACACGGGCACAGCGATGCTGTAATAAAGACCCTCAAAAAGGTGAAAAAGATGTTCGGAGTTGATGTAATAGCCGGTAATGTCGCAACAAAGGAAGGGGCTGAGGATCTTATCAGGGCAGGTGCTGATGCAATAAAGGTGGGCATCGGTCCGGGGTCCATATGCACCACAAGGGTGGTTGCAGGTGCTGGTGTGCCCCAGTTGACAGCCATCAAGGAGTGTTACAATGTAGCCAGGCGGCACAGGATCCCTGTTATAGCTGATGGCGGGATCAAGTACTCCGGTGACATCACAAAGGCACTGGCAGCAGGTGCCCATTCTGTCATGATAGGAAGCCTCTTTGCCGGCACGGATGAGTCTCCTGGTGAAACAATACTCTATCAGGGAAGGAGCTACAAGGTCTACCGCGGGATGGGGTCCCTTGGGGCCATGGCACAGGGCGCCCGTGACAGATACGGCCAGGAAGGGGTGGAGAGTTCAAAGCTCGTTCCAGAGGGTGTTGAAGGAAAGGTTCCCTACAAGGGGCCTCTCTCACAGAGCATCCATCAGCTTGTGGGAGGGCTCAAGTCAGGGATGGGCTATTGCGGCTGCAAGACCCTTGCAGAGTTGAGAAGAAAGGCAAGATTCATAATGATCACCAACGCAGGGCTGAGGGAAAGTCACGTGCATGACGTTATAATTACAAAAGAGGCACCAAACTACAGGACAGAGTGGTAGGATGGAAAGAGAAAAGATACTTGTTCTTGACTTTGGTTCCCAGTATACCCAGCTGATTGCACGGAGGGTGAGGGAATGCAGGGTCTATTCAGAGATATATCCCTATAGCATGGATATTGAAAAGATAAGGGCCTTCAATCCAAAAGGCATTATCCTTTCAGGTGGCCCCTCCAGTGTCTACTCTGAAGATGCGCCGATCCCGGACAGGGAGATCTTCAACCTTGGTATTCCCATACTGGGGATATGCTATGGCATGCAGCTGATGGCCTATCTGCTCGGCGGGCAGGTTTCAAAGGCCCAGAGACGCGAGTATGGAAGGGCAGAGATTATCATTGATGATGACAGGGACCTGCTCTGGGGTGTGTCCGACAGGTCTGTTGTATGGATGAGCCATGCTGACAAGATAGACAAATGTCCAAGGGGATTTGTTCCGATTGCACACACTGACAACTCACCCATCGCAGCCATGGCAGACTTTCAGAGGAGGTTCTACGCCCTCCAGTTCCACCCGGAGGTTGTCCATACCGTTGAGGGAAGGCAGATCATACAGAACTTTGTAATAGATATCTGCAAGTGTAGCCCCACCTGGAAGATGTCATCCTTCATTGAATGGGCCACAGAGGATATAAGGAAACAGGTGGGCAGTGGGAAGGTCATCTGCGCCCTGAGCGGTGGGGTGGACTCCTCTGTTACCGCCCTCCTTGTCCACAGGGCCATTGGTGATAACCTTACCTGTATTTTTGTTGACAACGGACTGCTCAGAAAGGGTGAGGCTGAAAAGGTCATTGACACCTTTGAAAGACACTTCCATATACGACTTGATGCTGTTGATGCAAGGGAGAGGTTTATAGACAAGCTGAGGGGTATTACCGATCCTGAGGAGAAAAGAAAGATCATTGGCCAGGAGTTTATAAAGGTCTTTGAGGAGGAGGCGAAAAAGATAGAGGGGGTCGAGTTCCTTGCCCAGGGCACCCTCTATCCTGATGTAATTGAAAGCGTATCATTCAAGGGGCCCTCTGCCACCATCAAGTCCCATCACAATGTGGGTGGGCTGCCCGAGGTCATGAAGCTAAAGCTCATTGAACCTTTAAGGGAACTCTTCAAGGATGAGGTAAGAGAGATCGGTGAGGAGCTGGGGCTCCCTGAGGAGATATGCTGGAGACATCCCTTTCCCGGACCAGGGCTTGCCATCAGGTGTCTCGGAGAGATCACGGAAAGGAAGCTGGATATCCTCCGTGAGGCTGATGCCATTGTGCTTGAGGAGATCAAAAAGGCAGGGCTTTACAGGGAGATCTGGCAGGCCTTTGCTGTGCTCCTTCCTGTGAGGACAGTGGGTGTGATGGGTGATGAGCGAACCTATGATTATGCCCTGGCTGTCAGGGCTGTGGTGAGTCTTGACGGTATGACAGCTGACTGGGCAAAGCTGCCCCATGAGCTCCTTTCAAGGATATCTAACAGGATAATAAACGAGGTACAGGGTATAAACAGGGTCGTCTATGATATAACATCCAAACCACCCGGTACAATTGAGTGGGAATAGACTCAGTGGTGTCCAAAATAATTTTACTTTAACCTAAAACAAGGCAGGGTGCGATAAGACAGTCAGGAGTCAAGGGTCAGGAGTTAACAGTGAGCAGTTTGTGGGTAGATGGGTAGATGGGTAGATGAGTAGATGAGTAGATGAGTGGATGAGTGGGTGGGGTAAAGGAGAAATCCATGTATTTTCAGGATATAATCAGGACACTCAATCAGTTCTGGTCAGAGAGGGGCTGCCTCATACTGCAGCCCTATGATATTGAGGTTGGTGCAGGAACCTTCCATC
>DROX01000244.1 GCA_011321725.1 Nitrospirota bacterium
ATAGGCCCAGAGGTGGTGAAGAATGCCATGTAGCAATACCTCAAGTGTCTTACATCAAGACCCTTGTCTATACACTTAAGTCCTAAAAGACTCTGTCTTTTATTATTTAAATCCCATTGCATCAATGCCATGATGAACCACCTCTCTACTCCGAAAAATCGCAGATTTTTCGGAGGGGCCTTTCTTACTGCTTACTGCTCACTGCTTACTGCTCACTGCTCACTGCGAATAAGGTGTGGTGCTTATTTTTCTTCGGCACCCTGCCTTGTTTATAAAACTGAAATTATTTTGTTCACTGCTGATCTTATTTATTAAATTAACATAAGTATATGGCAAAGTCAATAATGCGTAACAGCAGAGAACTGTATTTGAGGAAAGAGAAAACTCTCTATGAAAGTTCTGGGACCCCTCGGCACTCATCCCCTAAAATCTGCAGATGCCCTTCAGCTGGCAGCAGTCCTTGTCTGGGCCGGAAATACCACCCGAGATCACCACTTTGTATGTCTTGATAAAAGACTAAGAAAGGCGGCAGGCAAGGAGGGTTTCAGGATCCTTCCTGAAGAAATGCAATAAAATGGATTCTGCGGAGCCTGGGAGTGTGCTCGCTGGATGTACACTGTTTTCCTTTCAATCTTGCACGATATTGTAAAAAATGTTAGTATTTAAAATGTTACAAAATGAATATGATAAAATAATCCGCCTTCTTACCAGGGAGATAAGATCCTATTATGGTAAAAGACTTGTAAGCATAGTTGTCTTTGGCTCTGTTGCAAGGGGTACTTATCGTCAGGATTCAGATATTGATTTGCTTCTGATAGTTGAGCCTCTTCCGAAGGGCCGGATAAGAAGGGTGGATGAGTTTCTCTATAATGTGGAAAACAGGTTAGAAGAGGTCTTAAAAAAGATGCGAAACAAAGGAATATTTATAGACATCTCTCCTGTTATTAAGACACCCAGGGAAGCTTTGATGGGTAGTCCACTGTTTATTGATATGGTGGAGGATGCTAAAATTATATATGATAGAAAAGATTTCTTCAAAAATATCTTAGATAAGCTAAGAACACGTCTTGATCAACTTGGAGCAAAACGAATCTGGAGGGCAAACTCCTGGTACTGGGATCTGAAGCCAGACTATATACCCGGAGATGTTATAGAGTTATGACCACTGATGACCTTGCAAAGAGCTATTTAATCAAGGCAACAAAGCGCCTGAAGGTTCTTGATTTATTGCTTAAAGAGGAAGACTACTCTGATGTGGTCAGAGAGGCACAGGAGATTGTAGAGTTGTGTACCAAGGGAATGTTAAGATCTGTCGGGATTGAGCCTCCAAAATTTCATGATGTAGGGTTCCTTCTCATAGAACATAAAGACAGGTTCAAAAGAACAACTCTAAGGGATTTGCAAAAGGCTGCAAAGATATCAAAAAGGTTGAGAAAAGAGCGCGAATTTTCCTTTTATGGTGACATTGATTTTATACCTACTGAAGAATACACCATAAGAGATGCTAAAAAGGCAATTGAGGAAGCCAGATGGGTTGTAAAATTAGCCCAAAATATTATAAAGTAACTAAATTTCCAAGAATATCTACCTAAACAAAAAACTCAAAGGAGGCGAAGTATGAAGAGGGGAGTGATTCTTTTTGTAACTTTTCTTTTAGTTTCTGTATTCATTGCAGGTTACGGTAAAACAGAAAATCTTAAAAGGGATATCAACACGGCCACTGTGGAAGAGCTTGTTCAGGTAAAGGGGATCGGGCAGAAAAAGGCAGGGTTGATTGTAGGATATATCCGTAATAGAGGTAGAATTGAGGATATGAATGAGCTATTAGAAGTAAAAGGAATCGGGCAGAGCACGCTTGAAAAGATCAAGGAACTCTTTGAGGTAAAACCCCTGGATAAAGAGGCTTTTCAAAATTCAGATGCGGATTCTTCACACTGAATGGTCTGATGATTTAGGTGGTCAGGAAAAAAGGGTACTTTCCGAGGCGGCAGGTCTTAGAGACAGAGGGCATGAGATTACAATTGTATGCAGAGGGCATGCAAAGATAAGGTTAGAGGCAGAAGGGGCGGGTCTTGAGGTAAAGATACTCCCCCTCAGAAGACCTTATGATGTAGAAAGCATCTCAAGGCTAACCGTTTTTATAAGAAAGAAGAGGTTTGATGTAGTCAATACCCACAGTGGTATAGACTCCTGGATAGGTGGAATCGCAGCCAGGCTTGCAGGTACACCTGTGCTTGTGAGGACAAGACATCTTAACATCCCTCTTAAGAGGTCCCCTCTGAACTTCATCCATTACCTGCCTGATATGTATATAACCTGTGGTGAGAATATGAGGGAAAACCTTGTAAAGCAGTGTGGGTTCCCACCCGAGAGGGTTATAAGTATACCCACCGGCGTGGATGAGGAGTTTTTTAATGTGGAGAGGAACCGTGAGAGAAAGAGGATGTATGGTGTTGACCCTGACACACCAGTGGTTGTGAACATCGGAATACTGAGAAGCGTGAAGGGCCACGAGGTGACCCTTAAGGCAGCCAGCATTGTAGCAAAGGTGATTCCTGAGGCGAGATTCCTGCTTGTTGGTGAAGGGCCAAGAAGAAAGGCACTTCAGCAGATGGCTGATGAGATGGGACTGAAAAATGTTATCTTTACCGGTTTTATAGATGATGTAAGGGATGTTCTTGCGGTGGCTGACCTGTCTGTGCTGAGTTCGTGGTCAGAGGGGCTTCCCCAGAGCCTGCTGCAGGCGATGGCAGCAGGGGTACCTGTGGTGGCTACCAAGGTAGGTGGTATCCCGGAGGTTGTAAGGGATGGGGAGACTGGCTTCCTTGTTGAGCCAGGTGATCACGAAGGGCTGGCAAGAAAGATAATCATGATTCTTCAGGATAGGGTTGATGAGGATATGCTGGAGAGGGCCCGTGAAGTTATAAAGAGGGCACATACCAGAGAGAGGATGATAGAAAAGACAGAGGCCCTCTATATGGAGTTGCTGAGGAAGAAGCACAATGAGAAGCGACTATAAGAGTCTGAAGTACAATTCCAAGGCAAGATGGCTGAGTTACTGGTACCAGATCAACGAGGAGGTTAGTGCAAGGCCAGGGGATGTGTTGATCGTAGGAAAAGGTAGCGGAATAGTGGAGAAGACATTGGAGGAGTTTCTACCTGATGTGAGGCTGACTACCATGGATATAGATGAGACCCTTCAGCCAGATATTATCTCTGACATAAGGTCAATGCCTTTTGGTGACAATAGCTTTGACGTGATACTCTGTTGTCAGGTGCTTGAACATATACCATTTGAGGATCTGGAAGGTGTTATCAGGGATTTTCAGAGGATTACAAGAGACAGGGTGATTATATCCGTTCCACACAAGAGGAAACATATAAAGATAGAAATAGATATGCCATTTCTCAGACAGAAGAGACTGATTTTAAAATATCCCTTCAACAAGGGAACCATTGAAAGCAGACAGCATTACTGGGAGATAAACAGGGGGGTGTCAAGACATGAATTTGAAAGTCTGCTAAAAAAGTATTTTAAAATAGACAGGACATACCTGAACGAGATTAACTGTGTTCACAGGTTTTACATCCTGAGGATAGCAGATTAGATAGACCATGTTATCATCAATAAGAAAGATTTTTTCAGATAAGACAATCAGGAGATTTGAATTAGATTACAGGGGTGATTACTATCAGCTTGGTGACAGGGAAGAAAGGGGGATAACAAAAAAGGACAGACTTATTGCAGAGATAATCCCTGATAATTCCTCGGTGCTTGATATCGGCTGTGGGGACGGAAGACTGCTTTTGTACCTGCTACAAACAAAGAAGAATCTCAAGGTGTATGGCATAGACATCTCCGAGGCTGCCGTTGAGATCGCAAGGAAGAGGGGCATTGATGCAGAGTGCCTGGATATTCTGAAACAGGGGCTGCCAGGACACCCTGTCTTTGATTATATAATCATGGCGGATTTTATTGAACATATACCGGAGCCAGAGAGACTGCTCTTGAGGATAAAGGACCATTTCAGAAAGCAGCTCATAATCAGTATCCCCAACACCGGTTATATAACAGACAGGCTCAGGTTGATGATAGGGGGTAGATTTCCCGTGCAGTGGGGAAAACATCCAGGGGAACATCTGAGATTCTGGACTGTAAGGGATTTCCAGTGGTGGTCTGATCAACTGGGCTATGAGGTCATGAAAATCATTCCGGTACGTGGCCCTTTTCTGAAAAAGTACATTCCGTCGCTCTTCTCCAGGAAGAACATATATGTCCTGGCGGGTAAATAATGGTTATCCTTCATACAGAGACGCTTAAAAGATGGGGTGGTCAGCAGAACAGGGTGTTACTTGAGTGTCTTGGCCTTTTAGATCGAGGGCATCGGGCTATAATAGCCTGTAACCGAGGAAGTGTGCTTGCACGCAGGGCGAGGGAGCAGGGTATAAAGGTCTATGAGCTTGATTTCAACAAAAGGACATACCTCAGAACCATTCCACAGCTGGTAAGAATTATCATGAAAGAGGAGGTTGACATCGTCTCCACCCACAGTTCTGTTGACAGCTGGGCTGGAGGGCTTGCTGCAAAGCTAACGGGTAGGAGGCTTGTCCGGTTCAGGCACAATCTATATCCAATAGGGCGTGATCCCCTTACAAGATTTATCTACGCGATTCCCGACAGGATCGTTGCGATAAGCGAGGCTGTCAAAGGGATCTGTGAGGGCTCTGGTGTAAAGAAGGAGAAAATAGTGCTCATATATTCAGCTGTTGACACGAAAAGATTTAATCCTGCAGTTGCTGACCTTAGGAAGGAGCTATGCATCCCGGATGGAACTATAACTATAGGGAATACCTCCACCTTTACAAGGGTGAAAGGCCAGCAGTACCTCACAAAGGCCTTCAATATAATTGGCAGAAGCTACAATGTTTCATTGATTTTTGCAGGAAGAATGACCGATAGATCAAGGGAGAAATACATAAACCTTGTTGAGCCGGGTTTAAGAGAGAGGGTGCATTGTCTGAACCACAGGGATGACATACCAGAGGTCTTAAAGACATTAGATATCTTTGTTTACCCTTCTTATATGGAGGGGCTTGGTACGGCACTGCTTGAGGCGATGGCCATGGAGAGGCCTGTGGTGGTCTCAAGGATTCCCACATTTGAGGCATTTATTGAAGATGGGGTGAATGGTCTTTTTTTTAATCCGAAAGACCCTAAAGACCTTGCTTCAAGGATTGGCTACCTCATAAACAATCCACTTCTAAGGGGGTCACTCGGAAGGAATGCAAGGCATACCATAGAGGAGCGGTTTACCTTTTCCAGGATGATAGAGACCACACTGGCTCTCTATGAAGAGATACTCAAGGGTTAACAGAATTGGTTAAGATAAACAATAAGGTTTATCATGTATGTCTTGACAGCTCCCTGGAGAGACGATTTACAGAGCTTTTTGATCTGCTCAGGGATGATCCTCAATTGCTTTGTCCTGTGAGAGGCAGTATTGCAAAAAGGGAACGTCAGTTCAGGCAGAAGGGGTTCAGGTTATTCCCCACAGTTAAAAGGACTACATTGCTACTTGATGAGGAGGGTCTCATATTTATAAAGATACTGCACCCCATCAGGATGAAAGAAAAGGCACTTTTTAGAACAGGCATGAAATACAGGCTTCTGATTTCCAAGATAAACAGCCTCAGCAGGGCAGGCATAAAGATTCCAGAGATAAAGGGTCACGGATATTTCAAGAAGGGCTGGCTTCCCTTTTATATCTTTGCCTCTTTTAAGGGCAGGTCCCTCTATGATATGGTCATAAGAAATAGCGAGACCATAGCAGAAGAGACAATCGCGGATGTAATAGACGGTATTGCAGGACTCCACAGGAAGGGGTTCTATATGGGCGATGCCCATCTCTCCCATATCTTTGTCAGAGACGGAAGGTTTGAGGGGTTCATAGATATTGACGGTATAAGAAGGGTGGTATTCTTCAGGAACAGATCTTTTGCAAAGGATCTGGGGTACCTCAATCATCCCCGGCTGCCCTTTGCAGAGGATCTGAAGATGGGCATATTTGATTCTTACTGCGAGAAGATGGGAATAGATAAGAAGGAGCGGTTCATGAGACTGCTGAAGGAATACACGGAGAAGAGATGGAAGGCCTGAGTATAATCATCCCTGTATACAACAGGATTGAGATGACACTCAGATGTATTGAGCAGATAAGAAGACAGAACAGGAACTCTACCTATGAGCTGATAGTCTTTGACAACGGTTCTACGGACTCAACACCTGAACTGCTCTCTTCAGAGAGGGGACTTCATTATATCAGGGATGAAAAGAACCTTGGTGTCTCCGGAGCATGTAATAGGGCCTCTGAGAAGGCATCATACCCATTCCTGTGCTTCATGCATAATGATCTTTTTATCTTCAAGCAGGACTGGGTCAGGGATATCGTGGGTTTTTTTGAAGAGAGGCCACAGGCCGGTGTGGTGGGGCTGTATGGAGCAAAGACGATCAGAAGGGACGGCTCATACAGGGGCAAAAGCATTGTCCACGCAAAAAAGGACTCCCCATTGATAGATGGCCCTTTTGAGGATGTCGTCGGTGTTGATGGGCTTCTGATGGCCATACCAAAGGGGCTTTTTGAGGAGATAGGCAGGTATGATGAGAACTTTACCATACACTTTTACGATAAGGATCTTTCCATGAAGGCCTACATAGGGGGAAGGAAGAACTATGTTCTCAATATCCCCTTTGTGCATGAATGTGGAAGGACAAGAAAGGGGATTTCTTCAGAAGACACCCTGAGAGAGGAACAGAGAAGGCTCTTTCTTGATAAATGGGGAGAAAGGCTCCCCTGTTCGGTCTTTACCATGGCGGATTGGTTCAGACATGTGTTATGGAGAAGGAGGAAATGAAGCGGCCACTGAAGGTCTTACATCTGATTACAGGTCTGTCAAGCGGGGGAGTGGAAAACATGCTCTACAAGGTGGTTACACGCTATGACAGGGAGAGGTTCAACCCGGTGGTCTGTTGTATAAAGAGCGGAGGTGCTGTGGCCGAGAGCCTGAAGGCCGAGGGTATAGGGGTGATAATGATGAACAGGATGAGGGGACATGGGTTTGACTGGCGTGCTGTGCTGGAGATCCAGAGGATGTTAAAACAGGTATCAGTGGATGTACTGAGGACCCACCAGTACCATGCAAACCTTTACGGAAGGATCGCCGGAAGACTTGCAGGGGTTCCTGTTATTATCCCCTCCTTTCATAATCTGTACAGATCACCAGATAAGCCCAAGATGCACAGGAGGCTGATAAACAGGTTCCTGGCATCATGGTCAGACAGGCTCGTTGCTGTTTCAGATGCCGTGGCTGATGATATCGTAAGGTATGATGGAATAAGAAGGGAAAGGATCAGGGTTATACATAACGGTATAGTTATTGAGGATTTCAGGCCCTCTATCAAGAAGGCAAAGGCAAGAGAGGTCTTTGGTCTTCCTGAGAAGAGATGGATAGTGGGTTCAGTGGGCAGGCTGACACCGCAGAAGGGACATGAGTTCATGATCAAGGCTGTTAAGGGTCTCAAGGAGGTTGCCCTTGCAATCGCAGGTGATGGACCACTAAGGAGGAGGCTGAAAGAAGTGGCTCATAAGGAGGGGGTAGAGTGTTATCTCCTGGGCACACTGGATCAGAAAAAGATACCCCTTTTCCTGAAGGCCCTGGATATCTTTTGCTTTCCTTCCCTATGGGAGGGGATGCCCTCAGCCCTTTTAGAGGCAATGGCCTCCGGACTTCCCGTGATAGCCACAAGAATAAGCTCAAACATGGAGATAGTGGGCAATGCGGGTATACTTGTTGATACCGGGGCACCTGAGGAGATAAGGGATTCAATAGAGAGACTTATGGGTTCAGAGGAGATGCGAAAAAATTACGCCGAACAGGCCTCTAAGAAGGCTGAAAGGTTTTCCATTGAAAACACCGTCAGGGAATATGAAAATCTCTATCTGGAGGTGTTGAAGGAAAAGGGGCTGCAATGAAGAAGATACTCCTCATAACAGACTTCAGTAAACCCTGGAACAACGGCTGGTATTACAAGAGGGGGTTTGAAAAGAACGGCTGCCAGGTGTTTCCCCTGAGTCCTCATGAGCTGGGGGAGGATGAGCAGCAGGTGTTTGATGTGCTTGACAGATTCAGGCCAGACATGGTTCTCCATACAAAGGATGAACTCCCTGTTGAGGTCTTCAGCCATTTAAGGAGGAAGGTGCCCCTTGTTCAATGGTATCCTGACCCGGTGATACCGGACTGGCTGCCCCCTTATGTGAGGGAGTGTGACCTTTTCCTTACCATGGCAGAAGGGCTTGTGGGGGAGTTCAGAAAGATGAACCAGAAGAGCTTCTGGCTCACTCAGGCATTTGAGCCGGACTTCTTCGTTATAGGGGATATAACCGAAGAGGACAGATCAACATTTTCATCAGATGTTACCTTTGTGGGAAATCTTGGTTCCAAACCGCAGTACCTCTTACGTAGAAGGTATCTTAAGAGGATTATAAAAGAGGGTTATCAGCTTAAGTGGTGGGGACCGAAGATTCCCCTTAAAGTGAATACAGTTGCAGTGGTAATGGGAGCACTTGGAAGGGCCTACGGCGGGAAATTCATATGGGGCAGTGAGTATGCAAAGGTGGCCAGGCTATCAAAGATATTTCTGGCCTTTGACTCAATGCCTCATATCAGAAAATCCATGAGTGCCAGGATGTATACTGCCTTAGGGTGCGGAGCCTTTTACATGTGCCAGCATGTTGAGGGGATAGAGGATCTGCTTGAACCTGACAGGGAGATCGTGACCTTCATGAATGAGGATGAGATGGTTGAGAAGATAAGATACTTTCTTGCTAATGACGCTGTCAGAAGGGAGATATCAGAAAGGGGAAGAATAAGGGTGCTCAGGGAACATACCTACGAGGTTCGCATAAGGCAGCTACTGGATATCGTCAGCCAGCATATCTAAGGTCTCGGCTCTGTTGTAACCGAATAGGGGGTTCAGGTATCTGCTGATCCTTTCCTCAACATAGAGGATATCCTCTTTGTTTAGCAGTTCAGTATACCCTCCAACCTTTGCCTTCCTGACCTTGTAGCTTTCAGGGTCTTCCGGGTTTTTCGGGGCAAGCCTTTTTTCATTCTTAAGCTTTGTAACAGAGAGCCTGCGCATGTTATCAAAGCTTCCGTATTCAATGGCCTCACGGAGTGTCTCCTCTTTCATATCCCCATAACCGATGAAAGCAAGGAGCCTTTTCAGGTTCTCAAGGGTTTCCCTTTTCAGGTCCTCATAACGGAGTATCATGAAATCAGAGAAGTTCTCCCTCATATCATACCATCTGTTCATGTAGTATATAATGCCATCAATACCAAACTCCTGGTGTCTGATAAAATCGGATATCCTGTATGATTCACCTGCCCTCCTTGTCCTGTGGAAGTAGTAAGAGACAACCACATCACGCGGGTCCCTGACAAGGAGTGCCACCTTCCTGTTCCTGTATCTCTCCAGAAACCTGTCATCCCTTCTGAACACCTCGTCGCCATGAGTGAAATCAATGTAGGGAACGCTGAAGTAGCCTCTTCTTATCAGCTCTGCAGAGTCAAATATGTACTGGTGTGCGCTCCCGTGGTACAATGCCAGGGCCTTTGCCAGCATCATGCGCAGCCATGTCCTTCCACATTTGCGATAGGATAGAATATAACAGTCCGGTGTTCGTCTTTTTATATAGGGTCGTCCAAGGACTGAAAGAAAGAGCTCCTCTGCAATGAATTTGAGAAATGGCATGTGTTAAAATATGCCATAATGTTTTTTAACAAATCAAGGGTTTTCAGTATCCCTGAAATCAGCTACAGAAAAAGGTCAGGCACAAAAGCAGGCAATCCCTCTGTGCCTGTAAAGCGGACCGGGTAGTCAATCCTGTTTCAGGGAGGGTAGTTGCAACAGTAAGAAAAAACCGTTTCACTTGAGGAATGAACAACATAAAGACTGTCATAGTGTTCATGATGGATAAACACATGGGGAACCTGGTGGTCTCAATACCTGCCATCCAGATGCTCAGGGACTTCTTCAGGGAGAAAGACTTTAAACTCGTGATAGACGAATCCTATAGTGACATCGCCAGGGCCTTTTTCCCTGATGAGGAGATTGTTTCTTTCCCGAGGAGGAGGCTAAAGGGTGGTGGTTTATACACGAGGCTCATCTCCTATCTACGGTTTATAAAGAGGTTGCGGGCACTTAGACCTTCGCTGTCAATTGATTTAGAATGCAGGCAGGCATCTGCTACCTTTGCATTCCTTTCCGGTGCAGTTGTAAGGGTTGGCAAGGACAGTGGAGAAAGACCATATCTGTACAACAAAAGGGTCCGTCTCGCTCCGGGGGTACATAAGATGTGGAACTATATTGAGATTGCCAGGGCAACGGGAGCACCACCCAGTGCGGTGATACCCCAGCCACGATTTCTGCCACAATGGGCGGAGTCGCTGAGGAAGAAATTAGAAGCTGCTGGTATAGACAAGGATGGGGAAATTATATCTATCCATCCATCAGCCGGTAAGATATACAAACAGTGGCCACTGGAGAAGTTTGCCTCCCTCTCTGACCTTCTTGTGGATAAGGGATATGAGGTCTGTTTTGTGGGAGGGGTTGAGGATAAAGATAATGTCAAGAAGGTGGTCCACTTAATGAGGAATGAATCCTGCGATTTCGCAGGAAGATTGACATTGGGTGAGTTGATGGTGCTTTTCAGGATGTCATCCCTGTACATAGGTAATGACAGCGGTCCTTTGCACCTTGCATCAGTAATGGATACACCCGTGGTAGGACTTTATGGACCTGCTGATGAAGAGCGCTGGGCTCCTATAGGCAGGAGGGTCATTGTTCTGAGAGGAGACAGCCCCTGCGAGAAATGCAAGGGCAGGGATTGCGAACATGATTACAGGTGTATCGCCAGGCTTGGACTGGATGAGGTGATGCAGGGTGTGGAGTCCATGCTGGAGGGGGTCGGTGCTTAGATACCTGACATTAATTGACAACATAATCCTTTACAGTATATATGGCTATTTCTTTCTGATATTCCTCTCAAAAGGCGAGGGTGTAAGAAATATACTCATATTTGGCTCTTTTTTTTTATGGCTGATGACAAAGGGGTACAGAAAAAAGGCCCCCTTGAAAGACCCTGTAAGCATATCCTTTTTCCTTTTTCTCTCAGTGATAGCCCTGTCAGCGCTTTTCTCGTTGAATCCAGGGTACTCCATCTGGCAATTGCAGGGTGATCCATTAAAGGGGCTGGTACTCTTTTTTGTAATATCCACAGCCCTGAGCAGTGAAGAGCGGTTGAAGCATCTTCCGGTCATTGGACTCGCTGCCTCCCTGCTTATTGTTACCACTGGATACTACAGCTATCTTTTTCACGATCTCCCACTGTTGAAGCCTGACACATCAATAATGCATGCCTGGCACAACAAATTTGCACGATACCTGAATACCTATCACCCCTTCATATTCTGTCTCTTTTTTATCTGGAAGAGAAAATCCCTGAAGGCCCTTGTTGCGGGTTCTCTTGTATACACGGTTATTGCATTACTTCTGAGCACCTCCCGGGGGGGCTTTCTGGCCTTTTCAACAATGCTCATAATATGGCTGATTTATCTGACCAGGAAGGAGGGGTATAATCTCAGGAGGCTTGTCCTGTCTTTCCTGATTTTCTTCCTTATCGTTGGAACTGTGTCATGGTTTTCCTCTCCCTACCTGAGATTGAGATTCAAAAACACCCTGCCTGATATCAGGACATTGAACAACAGGCTGCCCACCTGGAAAACGGCAATAAAGGCGGTCAAGGAGAGGCCCATTCTGGGCTGGGGCCATGGTGGAAGATATTTCAAGGATGCAAAGATATATGAATCAGCAGGGCTTACCGTGCCCAGGACAGGGCCTGAAAATACATTCCTGAAGGTGCTTTTCCATTACGGAGTGGGAGGCCTGTTGATATATATCCTGTTTTTGTTAATCTCCATATACAGGTTCACAAGAGGTGCCTTTGGTAGAGAAGGCATCAGTAGTTACATTCTGGTTGCCTGCCTGTCCGTCCTGATAGGCAATTATATTGTGAATGCAATGCTTGCGGTGCTCAGGCTGAAATATCTTGCAGTAATTGTGGCGATCGGCGTGGCTGCCATCCATAGCGAGAATGAAGATAGCCATAGTTAGAAAAAAGTACACCTTCCATGGTGGTGCTGAGGGGTTTTCACAGGCACTTGTAAAGAACCTGGCCGCGGAAGGCCATGAAGTGCATATCTTTTCAATAAAATGGGATGTCCAGGGTCATACAGAGAATGTCTATTTCCACAGGGTGCCTGCTGTATCTGTAAACTCCCTTCTCCGCGACCTCACCTTTGCCGTGAATACTTACAGAATACTGAAGAGGACAAGAGCTGAGTTTGATATCATCCAGAGCCATGACAAGACACTGCTTCAGGATATATATCGTGCTGGTGATGGCTGCCACAGGGAGTGGCTAAGACAACGGCTCAGAAGGGCAGGATTGCTCCAGAAGATACTTACCTATGCCAACCCCTACCACTGGCTCATACTTGCACTGGAGCGAAGGATCTTTAAAGAAAAGAGATTTAAGAGAATCATTGCTATATCCAATCTGGTTAAAAAAAATATAATAGACCACTACGGAGTTGATGACGATTTAATAGATGTAATCTACAATGCAGTTGACCTTGAAAGGTTTCATCCTGAAAAGAAAAAACTCTACAGAAATGAAATAAGACAGACCTATAATATCCCACGAGAGCGCATTGTGATTTTATTTGTGGGCTCAGGGTTTGAAAGAAAGGGGCTTGCCTACTTAATAAAAGCAGTTGAGTCAATCAAAGAACCCCTGACTCTGATGGTAGCTGGGAAAGGAAGGTCGGAGAAACTAAAGAAACTTATAAAAAAGCAGCAGGTCATCTTCTGTGGCCCACAAAAAAATATTGAGAGATTTTACGCCTCTGCAGATATCTTTGCCTTTCCAACCATATACGAGCCCTTTGGGAATGTCCATCTCGAGGCCCTTGCCAGCGGGCTGCCGGTAATAACCACCCGATTAAGCGGTGCCTCGGAGATTATAGAGAATGGAAAGCAGGGTTTTGTTATTGATGAACCTGAGGATATAGATACCCTCAGAAATGCCATAGAGTTGCTTTTAGACAAAGATTTACGAGCAGATATGTCGGTCAGGGCAAGAGTCCTTGCTGAAAGGTTCAATTTCCAGAGGCATATAGGGGAGATGTTTGATTTGTATAGCAAGCTAATCTAAATATTCAGTTTCTGCAGTATCTGTTTCAGATATCTATTAAAATCCTTTAGATGTCTTTTTAAAACCCCATAAATTATTTCAGCATCAATCTTTTCATATAGATGAACAAGAATATTCCTCAGTCCTACCATACCTTCAAGATTTTTAAGTGTCTTCTTATCAATAAAATTGTTTTCATATAGCACCTGGCAGACATCTCTCATACTTTCTGGTGGTCTTAACCCCTTTTCGGATATTATTATTTTGCCTATATCTATACATGCCTCGATTGCCACCTCTAAATCTCTCTCAATGGCAGCCATTGTCTTATGATCCGCTCTACGAAAGGCAGAGAATGATGAAAACTCTCTGCCCATCTCTTCAAGATATCTAATCCTTTCAGAAACAGTTGCAACCAGGCTTTTTATAATTGTCTCAAATCCTGGCATATTGTGTCAGACAGGCATCAATGAAGGGTTTAAAATCAAAAAACATACCCATTATCTTATTCTGATAAAAATACATTGCCTTCTTTGAAGAATTATACAGAGGAATTCCCTCAGTAATTATTTTATAGCAAAAAATCAGTGAGGCCCTGTTTAAAATTGAAATATCTACATCCCTGCCAATCTCTTTTTCCAGCACTGCGCAAACCTCGTTCAGTCCTGTAAAACATTTCATGGGAGTCTTTGCATATTCTCTTTCATTAAACAACACCGCAATGTCAATATCACTTCCTTTATGTTCACGCCCCTTTGCATAGGAGCCATGAATGTACACAATCTCTATAGGCAGTTTTCGGAGCTTAATCTCTCTTTTAAGGATTTTTTTAAGTCGATTAAGAACATCCTGCTTGTTCTTTAAAGCATCTGTCATCATATATCTCCCGTGGCAATGAATATTTAAATTATAAAATTTTGCATTTTATTTAAACAATCTTTCCCGACTTCGGGGCATACACCCTTGACAAAACCATTTTTTTTTGATATTATAATCAGTCTTTTGAGAAGAGATGATTGGAGGTTACATTGCCAACAATATCACAATTAATCAGGAAAGGCAGAAAGAGGATCAAGGAGAAATCCAAAAGCCCTGCTCTGCAGAACTGTCCGCAGAGGAGGGGGGTTTGCACAAGGGTCTATACTACAACACCAAAGAAACCGAACTCGGCCCTGAGGAAGGTGGCCAGGGTGAGGCTTACAAACGGGTATGAGGTTACGGCATATATCCCTGGAATTGGTCATAATCTCCAGGAGCACTCAATAGTTTTGATAAGAGGCGGAAGGGTCAAGGACCTTCCAGGTGTGAGGTACCACATAATCAGAGGCGCCCTTGATACAATGGGGGTTGCTGACAGAAAGCAGGCCAGATCAAAATATGGAGCAAAAAAGCCAAAATAAGAGGATAGATTATGCCACGTAGAAGAGTAGCACAGAAGAGAGAGATACTGCCTGACCCGAAATACCATAGCACCATGGTCAGCAAATTCATAAATGCCATTATGAAGGATGGCAAGAAGTCACTTGCCGAGAAGATATGCTATGGTGCCTTTGATATAATCAAGGAAAAGACCGGTGAAGACCCCCTGAAGGTCTTCAAGACAGCGATAGAGAATGTGAGACCCATTATTGAGGTCAGACCAAGGAGGGTTGGTGGCGCTACATACCAGGTGCCTGTAGAGGTAAGGCCAAACAGGAGTCTTGCTCTTGCCTTCAGATGGATAAGGGATTTTGCCCGCAAGCGTCCGGAAAGGACAATGACGGAGAGGCTTGCGGCAGAACTGATTGATGCATACAACAAGACAGGTGCTTCTATAAAGAAGAGAGAAGATACGCATAAGATGGCCGAGGCCAACAGGGCATTTGCCCACTACAGGTGGTAGTCCCTTAATTCCCCTGGATAACACTTAATATATTTTGATGGATATACTATTGTCTAAAAATTCGGAAAGGAGTAGGTAAGTTGAAGTTTCCGCTTGAAAAGGTCAGAAATATCGGCATAATGGCGCATATTGATGCCGGCAAGACAACAACGACAGAACGTATTCTTTACTATACAGGTGTAACCTACAAGATGGGTGAGGTCCATGAGGGCACTGCTGTTATGGACTGGATGGCCCAGGAACAGGAGAGGGGCATAACCATCACATCCGCAGCAACTACCTGCTCATGGAAGGACCACAGGATCAATATTATAGACACACCTGGCCATGTTGACTTCACGATTGAGGTTGAGAGGGCACTCAGGGTGCTTGATGGTGCTGTGGCGGTTTTTGATGCCGCAGCCGGAGTTGAGCCCCAGTCTGAGACGGTATGGCGCCAGGCCAACAAGTATGGTGTGCCCAGGATAGCCTTCATGAACAAGATGGACAAGCTTGGTGCTGACTTCTTCATGTCTGTAAACTCAATGATAGAAAGACTGGGTGCGAACCCCGTTCCCATCCAGATTCCCATCGGTACAGAGGAGAACTTCCGTGGGCCCATTGATATTGTGAAGATGAGGGCCTTTTATTTTGATGATGAAACACTGGGTGCAAAGTTTGTAGAGGACGAGATACCTGATGAGTACAGGGCGCAGGCAGAGGAGTACAGGGACAAGATGCTGGAGGCCCTTGCTGATGTGGATGAGAATATAATGGAGAAGTATCTTAATGGTGAGGAGATCTCCGAGGCAGAGATAAAGGCTGCTCTGAGGAAGGGAACGATTGAGCTGAAGCTCACGCCTGTTATCTGTGGCTCTGCCTTCAAGAACAAAGGGGTCCAGTTGCTGCTTGATGCCATTGTGGACTATCTCCCCTCCCCCCTGGATATCCCGCCTGTCAAGGGTAAGACCCCCGATGGAGAGGAGGCCATCAGGAAGGCCTCTGACGATGAGCCCTTTGCAGCACTTGCCTTCAAGGTTATGACTGATCCCTATGTGGGGCAGCTGACCTATCTCAGGATATACTCAGGTGTGCTTACAGCAGGAAGCTATGTCTATAACTCCTCCAAGAACAAGAAGGAGAGGATCGGAAGGCTCCTTAAGATGCATGCCAACAAGCGGGAGGAGATAAAAGAGGTGAGGGCAGGGGATATCGCAGCAGCCGTTGGACTGAAATACACCCTTACGGGTGACACCCTCTGCGATGAGGCACATCCTATAATACTGGAATCAATAGAGTTTCCAGAGCCTGTCATCTCTATTGCAATTGAACCGAAGACAAAGGCTGACCAGGAAAAACTCTCGCAGGCGCTCATGAAGCTTGCCCAGGAAGACCCCTCCTTCAGGGTAACCTATGATGAGGAAACGGGGCAGACCCTTATCTCCGGGATGGGCGAGCTGCACCTTGAAATCATTGTAGACAGGCTTGTGAGAGAGTTCAAGGTTGGTGCCAATGTTGGAAAGCCCCAGGTTGCATACAGGGAGACCATAAAGATGCCGTCAAAGGCTGAGGGCAAGTTCATCAGGCAGACAGGTGGAAGGGGCCAGTATGGCCATGTGGTTATAGAGATAGAACCCCTTGGCAAGGGCAAGGGGTTTGAGTTCGTCAACAAGATAGTCGGTGGTGTGATCCCCAAGGAGTATATACCGGCTGTTGAGAAGGGCATAAAAGAGGCGATGGAGTCAGGTGTTGTAGCGGGTTATCCTGTTGTGGATGTGAGGGCAGTACTCTATGACGGCTCCTATCATGAGGTGGATTCATCGGAGATGGCCTTCAAGATAGCTGGCTCAATGGCATTCAAGGAGGCAGCAAAGAAGGCGCAGCCCGTGCTCCTTGAACCCATAATGGCAGTTGAGGTTGTCACCCCTGAGGAGTATATGGGAGATGTGATAGGGGATCTCAACTCCAGAAGGGGCAAGGTCCAGAGCATGGAAAAGAGGGGAAATGCCCAGGTGATCAAGGCGCTGGTTCCCCTTGCAGAGATGTTCGGGTACGCTACTGACCTGAGGAGCAAGACACAGGGCCGTGCCACATATACGATGCAGTTCTCCCATTACGAAGAGGTACCAAAGAACATTGCAGAGTCCATAGTGGAAAAGGTGAAAACAGGCTAATTTATGCTTGGAATTTTTAAGCTGAATTTGTTATATTATTCTCTCTGTGGTTTGACAGAGACGGTACAATAGTGGTTTCTTTGTCAAATTAAGAAAACAAGGTTTTAAAGTTTTTCTATATCAAGGAGGAGTCATGGCAAAGGAGAAATTTGAGAGGACGAAGCCGCATGTAAATGTAGGGACGATAGGGCATGTAGATCATGGCAAGACGACCCTGACGGCAGCGATAACGAAGGTACTGGCGCTGAAGCAGATGGCATCGTACACCAGTTATGATGACATAGACAAGGCGCCGGAGGAGAAGGCCAGGGGTATAACGATACAGACAGCACATGTAGAGTACGAGACGGAGAAGCGTCACTATGCGCATGTAGACTGTCCTGGGCATGCAGACTATGTAAAGAACATGATAACGGGAGCAGCCCAGATGGATGGAGCGATACTTGTGGTAAGTGCGGCGGATGGGCCGATGCCACAGACGAGGGAGCACATACTGTTGGCGAGGCAGGTAGGGGTACCCTACATAGTGGTATTCATGAACAAGGTAGACCAGGTAGATGATCCTGAGCTACTGGATCTGGTGGAGCTTGAGATAAGGGAGCTATTGAGCAAGTATGGGTTTCCTGGGGATGAGGTACCCATCATAAGGGGCAGTGCATTAAAGGCGCTTGAGAGCACGAGTCAGGATCCCAATGCAGAGGAGTACAAATGCATACATGAGCTGATGGAGGCGATAGACGAGTACATACCGGAGCCTGAGAGGCCGATAGACAAGCCCTTCCTGATGCCCATAGAGGATGTATTCAGCATAAGTGGGAGGGGCACGGTAGTAACAGGCAGGGTAGAGAGGGGTGTAATCAAGGTAGGAGAAGAGGTAGAGATAGTAGGGTTTGGGGAGACGCGCAAGACAGTGGCCACAGGTGTGGAGATGTTCCGGAAGATACTTGATGAAGGCAGGGCAGGAGACAACATAGGGGTATTATTGAGGGGAATAGGCAAGGATGAGGTAGAGAGGGGGCAGGTATTGGCCAAGCCTGGCAGCATAACGCCCCACAAGAGGTTTCAGGGTGAGGTGTATGTACTGACGAAGGAGGAGGGTGGCAGGCACACGCCCTTTTTCAACGGATACAGGCCGCAGTTTTACTTCAGGACGACAGATGTAACAGGGGTGGTAAAGCTACCCGAGGGAGTAGAGATGGTGATGCCCGGGGACAATGTGAACATAGAGGTAGAGCTGATAACAACGGTAGCTATGGAAGAGGGACTCAGGTTTGCAATAAGGGAAGGTGGCCGTACAGTTGGTGCTGGTGTGGTTACCAAGATATTAGAGTAGG
>DROX01000245.1 GCA_011321725.1 Nitrospirota bacterium
CACAGGGAAGATAAAGAGCCTGAGCCCTGCGATAGAGCCCTTTGCAGGATCAAAGACAGTAGCAGAGACGATAAAAGAACTCTCAAAGAAGATGGGACTAAAGACGAAGGTAGCAAAGACAGCAGATGCAAAGAAGGTAATAAAGGCATACAAAATAGAAAGGAAGCCCTCGGAGTTCAAAAAGAGGGAGGATCTCCAGTTCAGGCCCGAGGAATTCATACCATCGGTGAATGAGGCCATGATAAACGGCTCAAGGCTACTCTGGCTCAAAGAAGTGGAGAAGGCTGTGGCAGCTTAGTCCTGCTTTTGGGCTTGGCCTTGTTTTCTATCGGCATTTTGGGTGAATATTTTCTTCTTGCAGATCAGGGTTGTTTAGGGTATAATGAAAGAAACACCTGCATGAAGCAGGTCTCAACCCCTATGAAAGGGAGGTAAGTTATGAAGATCAGAAAGGTTGCAAGGGTTTCCTCTACAACCTGCAAGTGTAAATCCTCGTGTTAATCTTTCAGGGAGGTCCCCCCTCCCTGAAAAGGTTTTAAGATCATCCATAAAAGGCATAATCCACCCGTAGCTGTACTGTATAAAACTCGCCTTGACTTTACATGGTTTCTTTTTGCAGAAGAGATGTACAATTTTTCAGGTTTACAGATCGGATAATCATCCCCTGGTCCCTGATCAAAGCCTGTCCCCCAACTTGATCGGGGACCAGGACAGGTCCGACAATGACAACTTACTATATTCTTGTCATTACCCGGCTTGACCGGGTAATCCAGTCTTTTGTCTTTTAAGGACCATGGACTGTCGGATCAAGTCCGACAGTGACAAGATTGTTTGTGGATTGTCGGGTTGATCCTCTGATTAAAGCCTGTCCCAAACTTGATCGGGGAGCGGAGGACATGCTTGACCAGGGAGTCCATTTTTTGTCATTCCGCTGGTAGAAATAAGTTGTTTTTGTTCCATGATAATTTGTAAAATACAAAAATTGATTCTTATCAAGAGAGGTAATAGATGGCAGAACATTACGAAAAAGAAATGTTTACTTTTAACAGGATCAACAGATTGCCGCCCTATGTCTTTTCCATCGTAAATACCCTGAAGTACGAGGCAAGAAGACGTGGGGAAGACATCATTGACCTTGGTATGGGCAACCCTGATTTGCCGACCCCACCACATATAGTGGAGAAGCTCTGCGAGGCAGCCAGGATACCGAAAAACCACCGCTACTCAGCCTCAAGGGGGATAACGCAGCTACGGATGGCGATCTGTGAGTGGTACAAGAGGAGGTTTGATGTTGACCTTGACCCTGAGACAGAGGCTGTCGTAACCATCGGCTCAAAGGAAGGGCTCAGTCATCTTGCCCTTGCCATTGTGGAACCCGGGGATGTGGCGCTCACTCCCACCCCAGCCTATCCAATACACCCCTACAGTGTAATAATAGCAGGTGGTGAGGTGAGGAGCGTACCTGTAGGGCCGGGGATAGACTTTCTTGAGGAGCTTGAGAGGGCCTACAAGAACACATGGCCGAGGCCGAAACTGCTGATAATAAACTTCCCCCATAACCCCACAACTGAGGTTGTGGATCTGGAGTTCTTCAAGAGGGTTGTGGAGTTTTCAAAGGAGAATAAGCTGATTGTTATACATGATTTTGCCTATGCTGACCTTGTTTTTGATGACTTCAGGGCACCGAGCTTTCTCCAGGTGCCAGGTGCCAGGGATGTGGGGGTGGAGTTCTTCTCGCTGACAAAGAGCTATTCCATGGCCGGCTGGAGGGTGGGTTTCTGTGTGGGCAACAGGGATCTTGTTGGAGCGCTGACAAAGATCAAGAGCTATCTTGATTATGGCATGTTCCAGCCCATTCAGATAGCAAGCATTATTGCATTACGGGGTCCCCAGGATTGTGTGGAGGAGATCAGGAGGACCTATGAAAAAAGGCGGAATACCCTCTGTAAGGGGCTGAACCGTATAGGCTGGCATATAGAGCCACCCAAGGCGACCATGTTTGTCTGGACCAGGATCCCCGAGCCCTATGTGAAGATGGGTTCACTGGAGTTTGCGAAGTTCCTGCTAAAGGAGGCAAAGGTGGCTGTATCCCCTGGCATAGGCTTTGGTGAAGGTGGAGATGAATATGTGAGGTTTGCCCTTGTTGAGAATGAACACAGGATACGCCAGGCAATAAAGGGAATAAGGAGGCTCTTCAGATGAAGATCAATGTGGGGATCATCGGCTTTGGTACCGTGGGCACAGGCACTGCAAGGATACTAACTGAAAACAGGGATATAATAAAGGAAAAGACAGGCCTTGACATAGAACTACTGAAGGTTGCAGACCTTGACATTGAAAGGGACAGGGGGATATCACTGCCCTCCCATATCCTGACCACTGATGCAATGGGTGATGTAATTGGAAATCCTGATATACATGTGGTGGTTGAACTGATCGGAGGGATCAATCCTGCAAAAGACTTCATTGTGAAGGCAATACAGAGCGGCAAACATGTGGTGACCGCCAACAAGGCACTCCTTGCCACAGAGGGTGCGGAGATATTTGATGAGGCACGAAATAGGGGTGTGATACTTGGCTATGAGGCATCCGTGGCAGGTGGGATACCCATAATAAAGGTGATAAGGGAGGGGCTTGTTGCGAACAGGATTCTTTCAATATACGGGATAATTAATGGCACCTCAAACTACATACTCACCAGGATGCTTGAAGAGAAGATGGACTTCCATGATGCACTCCGTGAGGCCCAGGAGCTTGGTTATGCAGAGGCTGACCCCACCTTTGATATTGAGGGTATAGATACCGCACATAAGCTGACGCTTCTTGCATCACTGTCCTTTGGAATCCCCCTCAGTTATGATCATATCTATACAGAAGGGATATCCAGGATCACAGCGCAGGATATAGAGTTTGCCATGGAGCTTGGCTACAAGATAAAACTCCTTGCCATTGCCAAGGCTGTGGACAGAGAGGTGGAGATAAGGGTGCATCCCACAATGATACCTGAAAACTATCTTATATCAAAGGTGGACGGTGTGCTCAACGCGGTCTATGTCGTGGGGGATGCCGTGGGTGAGACCCTCTATTATGGCCGTGGTGCTGGTGACATGCCTACAGGAAGCGCTGTTGTCTCAGACATCGTTGATATAGCCAGAAAGATCACAATTGGATGTAACGTCTCAGAGGATATCCAGTTCATGGGCAAGAGAACCGATATAAGGGTCAAACCAATGGGTGAGGTAGAGTCAAAGTACTATTTCCGTTTCACAGCCATAGACAGGCCAGGGGTGCTTTCAAAGATTTCCGGCGTGCTTGGCAGGCACCAGATAAGTATAGCTGCTGTGATCCAGAAAGGCAGAAGCATAGGTGGTGCGGTACCTCTTGTGCTGCTGACCCATAAGGCCAGGGAGTCAGATGTACAGAAGGCAATAAAAGAGATTGACACGCTTGATGTGGTGGATGGCAGGACCATGGTCATCCGTGTTGAGGGGGATGAGGATTAAAGAATCCCTCCATTTATGTTATAATTAGATTTACCCTTTCTGTATACAGGAGGCAACGATGGAAGAGATAAAACCCGATAAAAGCATAAACATAAAAGGGCTTATCTGTCCTTATACATTCGTGAAATCAAAGCTTGCCATAGAGGAGATGGAAGTGGGACAGGTGCTTGAGATCATACTTGATTATCCCGAGGCATCAAGGAGTATCCCCAAATCCATGGAGGACCATGGACACAAGGTCCTCAAGGTGGAGAAGATCAATGATACAGACTGGGTTATCCTTGTAAGAAAGGAGCGTGAGTAAAATGGAATTTACTGATGAGCAGATACATCGTTACAGCCGTCATATAATACTGCCCGAGGTGGGAGGAAAGGGACAGAAAAAGATCCTCCAGGCCAGGGTCTTGATTGTTGGTGCCGGTGGACTCGGCTGTCCCGTGGGTTACTATCTTGCTGCTGCTGGTGTGGGAACCATCGGGATAGTTGACAATGACACCATTGAACTGAGCAATCTGCAGCGTCAGATCGCGCACAACACGGAGCGTCTCGGCATGCCAAAGGCTGATTCTGCAAAGATGACCTTTGAGGCCCTGAATCCTGATGTCACGGTTCATGCAATAAAGGAGAGGCTGAACAAGGACATGATCATGGACCTGATAAAGGACTACGATATTGTTGTGGATGGGAGTGACAACTTCCCCACAAGATACCTTGTTAACGATGCCTGTGTCATGGCAGGTAAACCCCTTGTAAGCGGTGCAATCCTCAGATTTGAAGGACAGGTCACAACCATTATCCCCGGGGAAGGACATTGCTACCGTTGCCTCTTTGAGGAGCCACCTCCGCCCGGGCTGGTACCATCCTGCCAGGAGGCAGGGGTGCTTGGAGCATTATGTGGTGTGATAGGTTCACTCCAGGCCATGGAGGTGCTCAAGCTGATACTCGGAAAGGGACAGCCCCTCAAGAATCAACTGCTCATGTACAATGCCTTTGAGAGCAGTTTCAGGAAGGTGAAGGTTCCAAGAAACCCCGACTGTCCTGTTTGTAGTGACAATCCCAGAATCACTGAACTGCAGGACTACGAGGCAGAGTACTGTCAGATGAGGTTTTAGCCTGGCTTCTCCTTAATATAAACTCACACAGAAAGATCCGGATATAACCCAAGTTTCAAAAGGAAATGGAAGGAGGGCAGCAAAAATGAGTATGGTTAAAAAGGCGTTGCTTCCTGCTGCTGGACTGGGCACGAGATTTCTGCCTGCTACCAAGGCATCTCCGAAGGAGATGCTGCCCATTGTTGATAAACCCATGATCCAGTATGCTGTTGAAGAGGCAGAGGCATGTGGAATCAACGAGTTCATCATAATCACCGGTCGCCACAAAAGGACACTTGAGGACCACTTTGATACAGTATATGAACTTGAGGAAAACCTGAAACAGAAGGGCAAAAAACAGCTCCTTGAGGAGATAAACAGGCTGAGCCACCTCAATTTTGCCTATGTCAGGCAGGGCAGACCCCTTGGGCTTGGGCATGCCATACTCAGGGCAAAACCCTTTGTGAAGGATGAACCCTTTGCAGTGCTGCTCAGTGATGATGTAATTGACCCTGATGATAATCTTCTGCAAGATATGATAAAACTCTATGAGGAGCTTGACTGCCCTGTCGTTGCCCTTGAGGAGGTACCAAGGGAGGAGATACACCGCTACGGTGTGATTCAGGGCGAGGCTGATGGTGACGGTGTCTACAGGATCACCGATTTCGTGGAGAAACCTGAACCTGAACAGGCACCAAGTAACCTGGCCATTATAGGCAGGTATATCCTTACGCCTGATATCTTCAGGATACTTGAAAGGATGCGTCCCGGGCGTGGTGGGGAGTATCAGCTTACAGATGCCCTGAAGGGGCTTCTGAAGAAGCGCTCTGTCTATGGTTATGTCTTCAGAGGTCGGCGGTATGATGCAGGTGACAAGTTCGGTTTCCTGAAGGCCACTGTGAGCTTTGCGCTCAAGTCTCCCATCGTGGCGGATAGATTCAGGGACTATATTATCTCTGTAGCCAGAGAGTTACAGAACAGAAATAAAGGTAAGTAACAAAAAGGGGATGAAATTTTTCAGTGAAATCTATTATTTTAAGTGTGAGCCACGAGAGGATTATCCACCTGTAGATATCTACGAGACAGAGGACTCGGTTGTTGTTCTTGTTGATCTGCCAGGCATAGGTGTGGAGGATGTGATAGTTAAGGTCTACAGGAACGAGTTGATTCTTGAGGGTGTAAAACAAAAGCCTGAAGAGGAGAGGAAGGTCAAGTATATCTGCATGGAAAGGGAATTCAATACCTTCAGAAGAAGGATAGATATCCCGGTGATGATTGACCCCTCTGCAGGTAAGGCTGTCTACAGGGATGGGGTCTTAAATATTATCCTGCCCAAGATTGAAGAGCGGGTTTATAAAATAAAGATAGATAAGGAGTAGTGTATGGTTGAGATGGTAAAGGATGAAAAGGAGATTGAGGTCCCTGATACCCTGCCTGTGCTGCCTGTCAGGGATATAGTGATCTTTCCATATATGATAATCCCCCTCTTTGTGGGAAGGGAGATGTCCATCAAGGCGATTGATCAGTCCCTGAGTACAAACAGGCTGATCCTGCTTGTCACCCAGAAGGACCTGAACATAGAAAACCCTACCCCCGATGACCTGTACAGGGTTGGTACGGTGGGGCTGATCATGAGGATGTTGAAGCTCCCCGATGGAAGGGTGAAGATACTTGTGCAGGGTGTTACAAAGGCAAGGGTCCTGGACATCTCGGTTAAGGAGAACTACTTCCAGGCCCATATAGAGAAACTTGAGGACCTTAAACCCGCAGAGATAACCCTTGAGATTGAGGCACTGATGCGGACAGTGAAAGAACAGCTTGACCGGGCTGTCTCTCTGGGCAAGACGATCCTGCCTGACATAATGGTGGTGATAGAGAACCTTGACGACCCCGGAAGGCTTGCAGACCTTATCGCCTCAAACCTTGGCCTGAAGACAGAGCAGGCCCAGGAGATACTGGAGATATCCGATCCTGTTGAGAGGCTGAAGAGGGTAAGCGAGGTCCTTGGCAGGGAGATTGAACTGCTGAGGGTGCAGCAGAAGATACAGACAGAGGCAAGGGGAGAGATAGACAAGACCCAGAGGGAGTATTTCCTGAGGGAACAGCTCAAGGCAATCCAGCGGGAGCTTGGCGAGATTGATGAGCGTGCCGAAGAGATCAATGAATACAGAAAAAAGATAGAGGCTGCGAAGATGCCCGAGAAGGTGCTGAAAGAGGCAGAGAAACAGCTCAAGAGGCTTGAGAAGATGCACCCTGACAGTGCAGAGGCTGCCACTGTGAGGACCTATCTTGACTGGCTTGTGGAGCTACCCTGGAGCAAGTCAACCCGTGACAACCTGGACATAAAAAAGGCAAAAAAGGTCCTTGACGAGGACCATTATGACCTTGAGAAGGTCAAGGAAAGGATCCTTGAGTATCTCAGTGTAAGGAAGCTGAAATCAAAGATGAAGGGTCCCATCCTCTGTTTCATCGGCCCACCCGGTGTGGGCAAGACCTCCCTGGGTCGCTCCATTGCAAGAAGCCTTGGGAGAGAGTTTGTGAGGATGTCCCTTGGCGGGGTCAGGGATGAGGCTGAAATCAGGGGGCACAGACGAACCTATGTGGGTGCTCTTCCAGGGAGGATTATCCAGGGAATCAAACAGGCTGGAACAAACAACCCTGTCTTCATGCTTGATGAGGTTGACAAGATAGGCATGGATTTCAGGGGTGACCCCTCCTCTGCGCTTCTTGAGGTGCTTGACCCTGAGCAGAACAACGCCTTTGTGGACCACTACCTTGGTGTGCCCTTTGACCTTTCAAAGGTCATGTTTATAACAACGGGGAACATAGTGGATACCATACCCGGGCCGCTTCGTGACAGGATGGAGATAATCTATCTCAGCGGGTATACAGAGGAGGAGAAGCTCGGGATTGCAAGGAACTATCTGCTGCCGAAACAGCTTGAGGAGCATGGCATAAACGAGAAGATACTTACCGTAACAGATTCAGCCCTGAGGATGCTTATCTCCCAGTATACCAGGGAGGCAGGGGTAAGAAACCTTGAAAGGGAGATTGCCAATCTCTGCAGAAAGGTGGCAAAACAGATAGCAGAGGGCAAAAAGAAGAGGTTTGTCATCACCTCCCGTAATCTCCAGAAGTACCTTGGCGTACCGAAATACCTCCCCGAGGAGGAGATGAAGGAAGACGAGGTTGGTGTAGCAACAGGGCTTGCATGGACTGAATCAGGTGGTGACATCATCTATGTTGAGGCAACCATAATGAAAGGAAGAGGAAACCTTACACTTACTGGCCAGCTTGGTGATGTGATGAAGGAGTCTGCACAGGCAGCCCTCAGCTATATACGTTCAAAGGCAAAGGAACTGGGTATAAAGGAAGAGACCTTCTCCAGGACGGATATACACATCCATGTCCCGGCAGGAGCTATTCCGAAGGATGGCCCTTCAGCTGGCATCACCATGGCAACAGCCATTGCCTCAGCACTCACGGGAAGGCCTGTTGACAAGCGTATCGCCATGACCGGTGAGGTCACACTCAGGGGCAGGGTGCTACCCATTGGTGGGCTGAAGGAAAAGGCACTCGCTGCAAAACGGATGGGTATCCACAGGGTGATAATACCCAAAAGGAACGAGAAGGACCTTGAAGATATACCCAAATATGTAAAAAAGGATATGGAATTCATCCTCGTTGAGAAGATGGACGAGGTGCTGAAGATAGCCCTTAAAAAGAAGAAGACCAGGAGGGCTGCAAAAAAGACCAGGAAAAGATCTGCCTGAGATGAGAGCAGATTCAAAAGGGAATGCAAAGACTCAGAGAGATCGGCGAAGAGGGACTTTTAAAGATCATAAGAGAAGGTTTCCCCGAGAGTTCTGAAGAACTCCTTGTTGGCATAGGAGATGATTCAGCTGTCCTTGAACTGAGAGATTCCAGGGTATTGATAAGTACAGATACCATGTCAGAGGGTGTCCATTTTCTCCACTCCCTCTTTACACCCTACCAGATAGCCTACAAGCTGGTTGTCTCCAATGTAAGTGATATACATGCAATGGGTGGGAGTCCCAGGTGGGCGCTTCTGAACCTCAGCATCCCCGCTGACACTGGATATGATTTCATTGACCCCTTTCTGAAGGGGCTCAGGTGCGGGCTGCAGACCTACGGGGTTTCATTGATAGGCGGGGATATTACAGATTCTCAGGCCTCTGTCTTCACCATTACCATGCTTGGTCTTGCAGAGATCTTCATCACCCGCTCGGGTGCCTGCCCTGGTGACGGGGTTTATCTTACCGGGCCTGTGGGTGAGGCAGCCTGCGGATTGGAGCTCCTCAAGACAATCGCCCGTCCTGTAAGGCTGGAGGAAGGGGAGAAACTGGAGCTCAATCTGCCCTGGGATGATGCAAGGGTGGTTCTTGAGAGGTTCCTGTTACCAAAGCTGCCGGTGATGCCAGGGCCATCAGAGTCAATAACGTCCATGATTGACATCAGCGATGGTCTTTTTATTGACCTGTGGCGTCTCTGCAGGGAGAGTCATGTAGGGGCGAGGATATATGAAGAGAAGCTGCCTTTATCCAGGCATCAGCAGAGTGTTGCAGCTTTTTTAGGGCTTGACCCCTACATCCTGATGGTATCAGGTGGAGAGGATTACCAGCTGCTCTTTACCTCCCCGGAGGATATGGAAGGCTGCCACAGGATTGGGGAGGTTACCCGGGAGGGGCTCAGTATTGTCCGTATTGACGGCAGGGTTGAAGAAATAACACCGCTTGGGTATCAGCACTTTGGCTCTTAGGGACAGGATAAGGCTGCTGCTTACGGTAAAGGGGAGCCCTGCGGAACTCTCCCTTTCCTTCTCCATCGGTGTTTTCATAGGGATGTCACCATTCCTTGGTCTGCACACACTGCTTGCCCTTGGTGTGGCAGCGCTGTTCAGGCTGAACAAACTTGTGACCCTGGCTGGTGCCTATGTGACAAACCCGTGGACCATCCTCCCCATTTATACCCTCGGGACATGGCTGGGCATCAAGGTCACAAGCCATGGAAACATCCTGCAGCATATTGACTTCAGGGGTATCAGGTTCTTTAACCTTATTGACCTGTTGGGGGATCTCTTTCTGCCCTTTTTCGTGGGCACCCTTTTGCTTGGTACTTTATCAAGCCTGATATGCTACTTCTCTCTTTATGCACTATTAAAGAGGATAAGAAAGGAAGAGTGATGCTTAGAATAGGAAGGATACCCTTTTTGAATCTCATGCCCATCTTCTACTATCTTCAGAGGTGTTGTCAAGACAGATACAGCTTTATCTCAGGTGTTCCATCAGAGGTGAACGATTACCTCAGGAAAGGGATTATAGATATAAGCCCATCATCATCAATTGAATACCTCAGAGGCAGGCATTCCTACAGGATTGTGCCCGGGCATTCCATCAGTTCCTTTGGAGCGGTGAAGAGCATATATCTCTTTACGAAAAAACCCATTGAGGCACTGGAGGGCGAACTAATTCTGTATACCTACAAGTCAGAGGCATCCACGGCATTACTCAGAATTGTTTGCGACAGGTTCTACGGACTTGCCTGTATATACAGGGAATCAAGACAACCACTGAAGGACGGGCTTGAGTCTGCAAGTGGTTATCTCTTGATTGGTGACGAGGCGATGGTGGAATTTAAAAACAACAGACACTATCATGCATACGACCTCGGAGAGCTATGGTATGAGAAAACGGGACTTCCCTTTGTATTTGCACTCTGGATCGCAAATGCCAATGTGGATGATGAAGCCATAAAGGATGTGAAAGCAGACCTTGACAGTGCCAGGCAGTGGGCCGAAGGACAATACAGGACCCTTGCCAGGGAATCGGGGCTTGCCAAAACACTTGGTGAGGATTTCATTGTAAAGTACTGGGAGTCCCTCTCCTATGGGTTTGAGGAACCACATATGAAGGGGCTTGAATTGTTTGACAAATACCTGAATGAATCTGGATTATTATAAAGGATCTTTTATGGGTAGATGGGTGGATGGGATAACAGTGAGCAGTGAACAGTAAGCAGTGAGCAGTAATAAAGGCCCTCCGAAAAATCGCAGATTTTTCGGAGTATAAAGAGGTGGTTCATCATGGCATTGATGCACCCCTACATTCATCCTCCTCCTTCAAGGGGGAGGTTTGGAGGGGGTGGTCTTTTAAGACTTAAGTGAATAGATAAGGTCTTGATGTAAGATACTTATGGTATTGCTACATGGCATTCTTCACCACCGGGCTGTATGATTTGCTTTTTTCCTCAATTTGATTGGGGACCTGGACGGGTCCGACAATGACAACAGGGAGGGCAGAGGTGGGATTACAGACCTTTGTGTTTTCAGAACTTCTGATCCCTGGTGTTCTGCCCTGTTAGTGCCTTATTTTAGACAGAAGTGTTGCTGGCTCAGGTTTAATTCTTCTATAGGGAGATGGATATGTTAAAGAAAAAGGATGTGATGGGCTTATTCAAGAGGCAGAGCAGACCTCTTTCCTTCAAGGAGATACAGTCCCTGATGGGGCTTGACAGGAAAGAGGGTC
>DROX01000246.1 GCA_011321725.1 Nitrospirota bacterium
GGATAGGTACAAGCATTGAATAGACCAGTTTGTTGCCTCTTTTGTGGGAGAAGACCTCAGGGCCAGACTGGGTCCTGTATTTCTGGATATCCTCATCGTAGATCCTGCTGCCTATCTCGCCAGGCACCGAGGAGGCAACAATCCTGTAGTTTGAGGGGTTGAATATCCTGACCTCCTCGATATCCTCTGCTACCAGGGATTCAAGGAACTTCTGGAACTCCTTGCCCCTGCCCTCAAGCATTATGGTGACAAGGCCGTTCTTGATTATCTCTGTGATCAGTCTTACACGTTCCTTGTCATCATCCCTTATGATCTTTTCCTGGAATTTGAGGTTGTATAAAGAGAAGAGCCCTACTATTATCAGCAGGATAAGTGTGGTGGTTATTATGAATTTCCACTTGAGACCTAAAGAGTTCATCCAATTAACTCAACGAGCCATAGCTGTGTAACCCTGACAGAAGGAGATTTACCCCGAGATAGGTGAAAACAACCGCAACAAATCCGATAACAGAGACAATCGCAGCCCTTTTCCCCCTCCAGCCTCTCATAAGCCTTGCATGAAGAAAGAAGGCATATACAAACCATGTAATCAATGACCATGTCTCCTTTGGGTCCCAGCTCCAGTAGACACCCCATGCCTGGTCAGCCCATATGGCACCGAAGATAAGCCCCCCGAGTGTAAAGATGGGAAATCCGATGGCCACTGTCTTGTAGGTTAGCTCGTCAAGGAGTTCAGGGGTTACATTGAAGGCACTTACGATCTTTTTAAGATACCCCCCAGTGGCCCATACGGTGGCTATAATGGCAAAGGATGCTATCCAGCTCAAAAGGGCAACGGTGGGATTGGGGCTCTTGAAGGTTGCCCTGAAGAGATAGTTCTTGATATTTTCTGAGGAGGTGGCAGCCACATGAAACTCCAGATAGTCCAGGCTCATTGCGATGAGGAGTACTATCAGGACCCCCAGTGAAACAGACCAGAATATGTAAGCTGGCTCAGTCTTTTTCTCTGTCTTCTCTATGAGATACATTATGGCTGTTGCAAAGGAAAGGCCAAAAAGTGAGTAGGATATAAAGCTCATGGTCACATGGGCCAGCAGCCAGTTGCTCTGAAGCGCCGGCACAAGGGGCTCTATCTCCTTTGACATCCCTGTCATCTCAATGAAGGCAAGGGCAAGCCCTGCAATGGGTGTCACAAATGCACCAAAGGAACGGTTCTTGTATTTTATCTCTATGATAAGATAACCAAGGATCAGACACCATATAAAGAATATAATGGATTCATAGAGGTTTGATATAGGCGGATGCCACAGGCTCCTCAGACCCATGACATACCCCTCGTACCATCTCATAAAAAAGGCCCCCGTATGGGCAATAAAGCTTACCACTGTTACTGTGGTAGCGATTATTCCTACTGTCCTGTTTCTGAAGGCAAGGTAAACAATATATGATACCATTGCAAGGATATATCCAATAGTGGCTATGCCGAAAAGTGTTGAACTGTCCATCTTATACCTCCTCGGTTAGATTGGAAACCATTGTTTCAATTTTTCTTTCAAAGGCAGGCCGATTCTTATTGGCAGTAGCAAATACCCTCACCAGGGAGCCATCCTTTGCCTCTGAGACAATGAGCCATATCTTTCTATGGCTCATAAAGAAGGCCATGTAAAGCCCTATACCCATTACTATACAACCAAGATAGACTATCCATACCCCCGGGTCCTTTCTGACCTGAAGCCCTGTGTACTGAACACCCCAGTAATCTATAAACTGGACCATACTCCCATCAGGCAGCCTCCAGGTCTTGGGGTATCTCTTCAGGATCCAGCCAGAGTATTTTGGCTTGCCCTTCTCGGTAAATTCAATATAAACGGCAGGGTTGTTCATCATCTCAGTATAGGTGTAGGTTCTGCCATCCTGGGTTACAGCAAGTGCAGGGCTGAATTTCTTTATAGTACCCTTTATCTTCGTGCCTGGTATAACAAAACTCTCCCCCATTATCTTTGTTACCGTCTCGGTCTTTCCATCAGGCCCCCTGACCCTGAATATGAAATAACCACCCCCTGTGGATAACATCCCGTAGCTTGCCTGATAGAAGGTATATCCCCCGTACCTCAGGGGTTCATTCACCTCAATCATCTTCCTCATCACCTCTTTGCCATCCTTGAAGACGGTAAGCCAGCTTCTGTAGTCCTTTGGCATATCGCTCATACCATAAAATTCAACATCAAAATCATCACATCTTATGGTGAATCCGAGTTGATGAGGTCTTGAATCTTTCCTGCTGTATGCCACATCAGAGGAGCGGCCCTCGGGGAGATTCAAGAAACCGTTGAACCCGAAGAATATCCCTATGACAGCACCCACCATGATAATTATAATACTCAGATGGGTTATGTAGACACCAAGCCTTGACCAGTTTCCCTTCTGGGCATATAGCTGAAAGCCCCCCTTCTGCATGGGGCTATTCATAGGCCTGAAACCCGTCTTCTTGAGTGCACTGATAAGTGCCTCCCGCAGTGTCTCGGGATCTGCCTTCAGGGTAATCTCTTTTCTTATAGGGAATGAGGGTGGTTTGTCTGGATTCAGGGGCTTTATTGGCTCGGTAGTAAGTCTCCATATCCTGGGAAGCCTTTCAAGGGAGCACACTATGAGGTTCATGGCAAAGAGAACAAGGAGTGTTACAAACCACCATGAGTGATACATATCCATAAACCCGAGGGAATCCAATACCCTGTAGGCCTCTGGTGCAAGCCTTTCTCCAAGGAGACGTTTCAGAACAATAATGTTTTTTTCAGGTGGGGCGTTCTGTTCTATTACTGTGCCCACAATAGAGGTTAATGCAATGAGGGAAAACAGTACAACTGCCAGCTTAACGGAAGCGAAGAAATCCCAGATACGATCAACAAAGGTTTTGTCTCTCTCTGCCATACCTGCTCCTTTATAATAAAACTTTTTCTTTATCCCTTACAAGAACATTATCTTATTATCTTTGGTTTATCCCTCTTTGCATTGACAATGCAGAAAAACCCGAAGGGTTCATCATAGGGGTTAAAAAGCCTGTGAGGTGTTCTGGGAGAGATATAGAGGGTATCAAGGAAGCCCATCTCAAGGGTCCTTTTACCTATTCTGACCCTCCCTCTGCCTCTGACCCCGATTACCACATGCTCATGGTTGTGCCATTCGTAGGATGTATAACCTCCAGGGGATATCTCAAAATACCGGAGATGGAATCTGGTGGTCTCACCATGGCTGCCGATTATTACCTGACGTACCACCTCCATCCAGTCATTCCCGGAGGGTTTATACCGCTCAAGCCTTACACCGCTCCAGGTATAATCTCCATTGTACCTGTAGAGCCTGTTGCGGTTACACCTTTGTGCAGGGTCTTTTTTATATTTTATTTCACATGTCTTGCTGGCAGAATCTGTTCTTTTGCTCATCTTCCATTCCTACAGGATTCATCCCAATAGATATAATAACAAAGAGGCTGATAAAATTTCATTAACCACAAGAGGGCCCCAAAATGCCTATTGACTTATCATTTCAGTTTTAGGGTAGGTAGATATTGGCTTTACCGCTCAACTAACACCCCGGAAAATCTTGCGATTTTCCGACCCCTCCCTTTTTCAGCGGACAGTCTGCTTTCCGAGGCGGCAGCTCCTGTCCTGACAAAAAGGTTCTTTAGTTGAGGATCCCCCTCTGGGGTTGGGCTATCAGAGATGCTGTATATCATTTTTCTTCTTTCCTTCCTCTTTCAACCTCTTTCTAAGATACTCCTCTGCAATATCCTTTCCGGCAAGCCCGAAGGCAAGGGACAGGGCAAAGACAAAGCCTCCGAAGAGTATGGTGAAGGCAACGATCACTGTGTCCTTACCAATGCCAAGCTGCTCAAGTGCCATTGTTGTGGCAAGAATCAGGATGCCCGTCTTGACACCCCTGCTGATAAGACTGGAGTAGCGTATTCCTGCATTTACAGAGGCGATCAATGTAGCCCTGGAAAAAAAGTTTCCAAGGAGCACTCCCGCAACGACAATAACCACAGCTACAAAGATGTTTGGAAGATAGAGGAAAAACCTCTCAAGCAGGTCTTCAATAGCCGGAAGTCTCAGGGCATAAAGTGACATTGTTCCAAAAGACACCACTATAAGCCAGAATACCGCCTTGCTTATGAGAACTGAAGGTTTGTCCCCCAGTCCACCCTTTTTCAGGGAATCCGTCAGCCCGACCCTCTGGCAGAACTTGTCTGCATTGATTATATCAAGGAACTTCACAAGGATCTTTCTCACCACAAGGGCGATCAGAAAGCCAAGGGCCACTATAATAATGGAACTCAAGAGGTTGGGAAGGAACTCCACAATCCTGTCAAAGAAGCTCTTTATGGGATAGATAAAAATTCTATATAGTATATCCTTCATGTAACCACCTCCTTTATATGATTATACCTCATATTCTTCAAACCATCTCTCCATCAGATAGGGCTTCTCTCTCTCAAAGGTCAGAC
>DROX01000247.1 GCA_011321725.1 Nitrospirota bacterium
CAAGGACTATTTCATTATCTGAAATTAACGCTAAACCTATTCTATAATCTCCGATCCTTGCTCTGTAAAAAGAATCATAACCCCGAAGTTTCTTAAGATGAGAGATTTCGTTAATATTTTTGGCTTTTTCAACAGAGGCGATTCCTGTAATTTTAGGAGGATATTTTAATCTCTAATCTTGTCTATGTCTTTATCAAAAGATTTATCAATATAGAATTTCACTTCAAGGTTTTGATTTTCTTATTCAGTTTTTCAATGAATTCTTTATTGTCTATATATTTACCAGTACGTCCTTCTTCTATTGCTCTTCCCAGGCCAATATCCTCGATTGCTTCTAATACAGCATCTTCTATTAAGTCTTTTCTGGTTGTTAAAATATCTATGAATGTTTCTTTTAAAAGATCTTTAAGTTCGTCAGTGCTTATTGTTATGGTGCCCATTATGTTTACCTCCGTGGATATGTCTAATTATAACATATATGGTTTGTTTCGTTTATCTCGTTTATTTCGTTTGTTTCGTTGGTTTGGTTTGGTTGGTTGATAAACAGCGAGAAAGGTATAAGGCGAGAAACGCGAGAAACGTAGAACGCGAGAAAGGAACTCATCCACTCATTAACTCATCTACTCATTTACTCTTCGTCTGGTTTCTGGGTAGGGTGACGCTTTCCTTACAGCAGATACTCTGCAAGATTTATCTTGTACTTGTTCGGGTCAAGGGTCTTTACAATGCTTCTTAAATATTTGCCCTCTGTGTCCCGTTCCGTAAGGTCTACCACATTGCCCTTTTTCAGACGCTGTCCCCTCTCGTCAACAATGATCATCACCCTCGGTCTGTCAGCGAGCAGGGGGTTGCACTCGTAGACAAGGCCCATCTCCTTTGAGTCCAGCAATACAAGAGAGCCCACGGGATAAACACCCACCATGTTGATGAAGAACTTGAACAGGATGGGATCAATCTGGCTGCCTGCCCTGTCCATCATCACACTGAGTGCCCTGTCAGGTGGGAGGGGTACCCTTGAATATACCCTTGAGGAGGTCATGGCGTCATACTGGTCTGCTATGGAGACGATCTTGGTATAAAAATCAAGGGGGATCCTGCTCCTGATCTTTGGATAACCGCTGAGATCGTAATGGAGGTGATGCTCAAAGGCCACTATTGCGCTCTGGATGGAGGTCTTATCAAAGCCCCTCAGCTTCAGTATGGTTCTGGCGCCCCAGAAGGGATGCCTCCTCACAAGCTTCCATTCCTGCTCTGTGAATGCAGTGGGTTTGTTCAGTACCTCCACGGGGATCTCCATCTTGCCGATGTCGTGGAACAGTGCTACAAGGCCGAGTTCTGTCAGTGCCCGCCTGTGCAGTCCTATCTTCTGTCCGATTGCAATGGAGAGGATACTCACGTTAACAGAGTGGTGGTAGGTGTATTCATCATAGTCCTTGATGGCTGTCATGCCTATAAGAAGGCTCTCCTCTGCTAAAAGGGTATCAACAACGGATTCAATGACCCTCTTGGCCTTTTTTATGCTTACCTTCTCGCCGGACCTTATCTTGTTGATAACACCCCTGGTGAAGGAGACAGCATTGAAATAGGTCTTTTTTACCAGTTTTCTTTTGTCAATGGTCTCGTCCTCTTTTATCTGCTTCAGTTTTTCCACCTGGATGGAATCAATCCTCTCAAGTGATGCCTCCAGTGTCTCAAAGGGGGTGTTTGAGAAGGCAGCCTTGAGGAAGCACCTGAGAAACTCTTTTACCTCCTCTTTCTTCAGTGGCGAGACGAAAGAGATGGTACCCAGTTCCCTTCTTCTGAATTCCCTTATCAGAAAGTCAAAATTCAACAGCAGTTCAATGGGATACCTGATCCTTGTGTCATTTATATAAAAGAACTCACCAATGAGGTCAATCCTTATATAATCCTCCTCATGGAACAGGGGGTTCACTATTTCAAGGAATCTTTTGATTGCATTCTCAACAGCCACATTCTCAAGGGTATGGAAATGACCTGTCCTGATCATGACCGCAAGCTGGTTTACTATATCCTTGCCTTTCAGTTCAATCCCTTTACTTTCAGACATCACCTAACCTCTTGATTGCCATCTGTGCGTTCTCTCTGAGGAGTGTATTCTTGTCGTTTACGAAACGTTTTAGCAGGTTGTATGCACTTTTCTCCTTCATTACACCCAGGGCAAAGGCTGCTGCAGCCTTTGTCTCCGTAAGCTTCGTCTTCTTGAAGAGGCTCCTCTTCTTCAACATCCTGGTTAATGTCTCAACAACCTCTCTGTCACGGTACCTGCTGAGGGCAAGGAGGAGTTCCCTCTTTTCGGTGAAGCTTTTCTCATTGAATCTGCTGTTGTTGATATACTCAAGGAGGTACTTTCTTGAAAGGGGCGACTCTATTCTCCCCATGGCCTTGACGGCATTTATCCTCACACTTTCGTCTTCATCGTCAAGACAGTCCCTCAGATTTTGTACAGCCGAGGAATCACCAAGCTCTCCCACGGCTCTTATGGCCTCTTTCTTGACCCTCTTGTCAGGATGATAGAGGGCCTTTGTGAGAAACTCCATCACCGTGCGATCCTTTATCTGACGGAGGACATAGATGATATTTCTTACCACATACCATCTCCTGTCGCTCATCCCCCTTGCAAGCAGTTTTATGTCTTTTTTGCCCAGTTCTGACAGTATCCTGATGATCGTCCTCCGTGATGATATGTTGTTCAACTGTCCGAGGATATTGACGAAGTGGGGGATTGCGCTGCTGTCCATTACCTGGGAGAGCTCCTGGATCAGGTCCTCATCGTACTCAATACCCTGGTCAAGCACATTACCGAAGCTCTTTATTATTATCTGGGAGTTGCAGAAGTATTCCACACCCTTCAGGATGATTAGCAGTTTTTCTGGAAAGAGTTTTTTATCGGTGATCTCTTTGATGCTCTTCAGGGTATGGATAAGGGCCTTCAGATTGCCATGTTCAACTGCATACTTTATGGCGCTTTTGATAAGATCCGTTATCTCCTCAAACTCTGCCTGTCCATCAGCCAGGTAGAGCATCTCAAAGAGGAGGATGAGCATCTTGTCAGACTTGTCAAGGGGTTCATTCTCAATCTGCTCAACAATGTTTCTCAGGTCCTCATTTGTAAGGGGTACTATGTTGATAGTGGGGGCCTTCTGGATACCAAAGGCCTCTTCATAGGCCTTGAGTATCTGGTCCTCTGATGAGGCAGAGGCTATGACCTGCTTCGTTGCCATCTCTTCATAACCCTCATCCTCAAGGAGTATGGTGTCATCCACAACATACTGGATGAACCTGAAATCCTTTTCCCACATGAGGGTTACCACGTCGTCATCCACAAGCTCACGTTCAAAATCCGAAGAGATTATCTTCATGAAATCCTCAAACTCCTCCTTGGGGATACCCTTTTTGAAGCTTATCTCCCTGACACCGTCCTTGAAGAAGAAGAGTGCAAGGCTTTCCTGTTTATCATCATTGTGGTATACCAGTTCGGAGTTGTAGAATATATCAAACTGCTTGAAGGTCAGGGTTATATCATCCTGGCTATCAAGCAATGTAGCGAGCCTGTTGTAGAGGTCATCAAGTGTTTTTATGTAGATGGGGTTATTGTCAGGATAGAGATGCAGGTTTTTTTTTGCCTTTATAAGGCTCTGGAGGAAGTTTTTTATTTCATCTGGGAAAACCATTACACTATAAACATTCTTCGCTCTTTCAGGAAGTTCCTGATTATCATCTGTGCGGTATGAAGCCTCTGCAACCTTATGTTTCTTCTCCTGATCTCCTGGATATCGTTGTGGGGGAATCTTTCCCCCCTGATCTCTGCCTGGGCCTTCTGTATCTCCTTGTAGAGTGCTTTTATGGTCTCAATCTCAAGCGGTTTGAGGAACAGAGGATTAACCGTCACATATCCCTCCGCAATGTCAAACACAGTGGACTTTAAACTCTTACCTCTTATCCCCTTCATCAGTCTTCTTTTCTTTTGAGAAGATCTTAGATATTATTATACCAGCCTCGTATAAGACAAGGATAGGCCCTGCCATCAGGGTCTGATTGAAGGCATCAGGGGTGGGGGTGAGAATAGCAGCAAGGATAAAGGCGATAAGTACCGCGTATTTGCGGTTCTTTGCAAGCATCTTTGGTGTAACGATACCCATCTTCGTAAGGAAGAGGATCACTATGGGAAGCTCAAATATGGCCCCAAAGGCGAGGAGAAACTTCAGTGTGAAGTCTATGTAGCTACCCACGGAAATCATCGGCTGAAGGGAGGCGGTCTTGTATGTCAGGAGAAAACCCATGGCAAAGGGTAGTATTATGACAAAACAGAAGAGGTCTCCCAGGAGAAACAACCCCG
>DROX01000248.1 GCA_011321725.1 Nitrospirota bacterium
CATAGGCAAGGAGGAAGACCTGCGCCCTGTCAGAGGGATAGTCATGCCCCAGGCCTTCTGGGGCAAGGTCCTTTATCACATAACGCTGAACCCCCCTGGTGGTCTCAATTACAAGGGAAAATCCCGTACCATGGACACCCGCACCAAGCCGTTTGCATTCCACAACCCTGACGTGACCGAATCTGTCTTCAAGGTATTCCTGAAGTTTTCTCTCATCAATCATAATGACCTCCCGGATCTATGAGGTTACAATTCAGAAGCCTCACAACAGGCCAGCTATCCTCGTAGATATCAATTATGTTCAGACATCCAAAATCCTGCTCAATCCTGAATATATTCTCAAGAGGCAGCCCCATAAAATGGCATAGTATCACCCTGTTGACACCACCATGGGCGACAACCAGCACCCTCTCACCTTTATGCTGCCCTATGATTGCCTCCAGGGCTCTCATAACACGCAGCGCCACCTCCTCGGTGCTTTCCCCTCCGGGTGGGCTGTATCTCAAGGGATCTGTCTTCCATCTGCTGAATTCAACTGGATAGGCAGTCTCAATCTCCCTGAAGCTCAACCCCTCCCAGCGGCCAAAGCTCCTCTCCCTGAGATCCATCAATGGCCGGGGTCTTACCCCTATGAAATGCGAAAGTATCTCCGCTGTCTTAAATGCACGGCTCAGATCCGAGGAGTAAACTGCAGATATCTTACCCTTCAGGTGTGCCAGCCTTTCTCCGAGAATTCTGATCTCCTCCTCTCCCTCCCGGGAGAGGTCCACATCTGTATGTCCCTTGTATCGGGTCTCTTCAGAACCAATTGTTTTCCCATGTCTTACAAGATAGAAGGTGGTCCTTTTCACCTTATTCTCCTGGATATGACCTTGAACTCCTCTGTGCCTGCCCTTTTCAGTATCTGGAAGAGCACCGTCTCCGTGCAGGTTATCACAGCACCTGCATCCCTCATAAAATTGAGGCCCCTCTCTTTGTCCCTGTCTTTTCTTGAGGTGACGGCATCAGATGGGAGATGCACATGATAACCACTCCTCAGCAGATCAATGCATGTCTGCAGTACACAGACATGCGTCTCCATTCCTGTGAGGATCACCTTTTTGCGGCCAAGGTCTCCCAGCATCTGCATGAACTGCTCTGTTTCGGCACAGCTGAAGGTTATCTTCTCTACAGGTGAGTAGTCCCTCAGGGCATCCCTTATCTCAGGTACAGTTGGCCCCAGGCCCTTTGGGTATTGTTCAGTGACAAGCACAGGCAGGTCATAAAGCCTTGCAAGCTCTATGAGATGCAAGACATTGTCAATAATGAGCCCCCTCTCCTCCATAACAGCAGCCAGCCTCTCCTGGATATCAATTACTACAAGGACCGAATCAGAACCCTCCAGAAGGAATCTCTCCAGATCACTCATGACTCTCCACCTTCCTGATGAGGTTCACGATCTCATCCACTATAATCCTCATCACCTTCTGCCCCTTCTGACTGGAGGCCCTGTCAGGATTGCCCCAGACACCACCAGGCCAGTACTTCAGCTTGTCTCTTACAATAAGGGGTTTTGGAAAGGAGGGATACTCCTCCTCTGATCTTCCCTTGACCAGATCAGGCCTCAGTGCCATTATAAGGGATGTCTCTATCTCGCCAGCGTGTGAGTCATTGTCTGTTTCTGCGATCTCCCTGAGCCTGTCCCGGAGCATGTCATAGGGACAGAGGACAGCGATCTTTATGTCATCAAGCTCGTCAATCAGTATCTCTGAAACCTCCTTTAAGGCATTAACATGTAGCCCGCCACCGTGACCTGAGAGGAGGATAAAATTTCTCAGCCCTTTCCTGTAGGCATCCCTCAGGATATCCATGGTCAGATGTCTGAGTGTATGAGGGGTGATTGAGATTGTACCGGGGTGCTGTCTTGTTGAGGTGCAGACCCCGTAGTGCACAGGAGGTGCTATGAAGACATTGGATATCTTTGAGACCTCCTTCAGGATCTCAACAGGAATGATGGTGTCGGTTCCCAGGGGCAGATGCGAGCCATGCTCCTCCACTGTTCCATAGGGGATTATAAGGGTTTTTGTTTTGTTCAGGTTCTCTGAGAACTCCTTCATTGTAATCTCGTCAAGAAACATTCCCACTCCTCCAGGATTTTTCCATAAATAATAACATAAAAGATGTATTTATTTTGACTCGGACTGCTGGCAGGTTGAATTCAGCAGAGCACGGTAAGAAGAGGGGAGCAAACAGCTTTAGTGGCAGGGCAGATAGACCACCACAGATGTACCCTTGTTTGTGGTGCTTTTCACCTCAATTTCGCCCTCGTGGGATTCAACAATCCCGCGCACAATGAACAGACCAAGCCCGGTGCCTGAACCAACATCTCTTGTGGTGAAGAAGGGATCAAATATTCTCTCCAGAACCTGGGGTTCTATACCCTCTCCCGAGTCCCTGAACTCAATGACTAAATAGTCATTTTTGCTTTTTCTTGTTTGATAGATATCAATCTCAAGTCTGCCTCCCTCTGGCATTGCCTGGAAGGCATTCTTCACGATATTTATGAATGCCTCGTTAAGCGCCTCTGGGTCTCCTGTTAAGGTGATATCATCTATATCCAGCCTGAGGGTAGCATCCACATTGGCAGGTTTTGAAGAGAGGACGATCTTGTAGAAGTCATTGATAAAAAGCCTGAAATTGAATGGTCTCTTCGGCGATTGCATTGCCCTCCGACAATAAAGCATCTTCTTGATAAGTTCCTCTGCCCTTTGGGAGGCATGGATGATCTTGTCAGCCCTGTCCCTCAGCCTGCTGTCACTGCTCATCTGAAGGATAAGCTCCGCATTGCCAAGTATGCCCACCAGGATGTTGTTGAACTCGTGGGCGATCCCCTCTGTAATTGTCTTTAAAGAGGCCGTCTTCTGGGACTGGAATATCTGTCTTCTCAGCCTCTCACGTTCTGCCTCGGCATTTACTTCATCAGTGATGTCCCTGCAGACCTCTATAACAGCATGTTTGTGTATATGCTCAAAGTACACAGGGGATGTATAGAGTTCAAATACCCTATCACCTATGGGTGTCCTGTGCCTGTGGATGGATATCAGGGTCTTGCCTTTCTCAATAACATCCTTCACAACGCATGGATGGTCCCCCGAGGCACAGGGGTGTGGAAGGCCATGGGTAACCTCATAGCATTTCCTGCCTATTATCTTCCGGTTCTTACCCTGGTAGGTCTCAATGAAGGGCCTGTTTGCATCCAGTATCTCGTACTCCTCAGAGATCACCACTGCAGGGAAAAGCATGGAGTCAAAGATCCTGGTCTTATACTCCAGCAGGCTCTTGTACCTCTTCTTCTCGGCAATCAATGCCTTTATCTGACGGGAGAGGGAACGCACATTTACATACATCAGGATGATAATGGAAAAGGCAACAAAGGTCAGGGTGTTGAGCCCACCACTAAGGGGGGAGATCATGTCCCAGATATCCCCCCTATCAGCAAGAAGCAGGACCCTCTTTATGATATGACCTGTTGCCCTTCCAGCGGCAAAGACAAAAAGCACTATGGATTGATAAAAAAGGTATCTGAACAACAGTACATCAGGCGCGTATCTGGAGATATGCACTGAAGTGCGTACGGCTGTGAATGTTATCACGATAACAGCCAGTGAGCCGATAAAGTCAACAAGCAGGCCTGGATACAAGGAGAGGAACACCTTCTCAGGCCTCTGTATGATGGAATAGTTTCTTCAGATCAAGGAGCGTCTTCAGGAAATACCAGCATGCCAGAACAAGAAAGAGGTGTTCCAGTATGGTTCCTGCATACCATAACAGTGATATAGTATTATCAGCCCTGAAGAGCATGCCCTTGAATTGAGCAGGATGAAGGTATTCACGGAGTATATGGGTAGTGAAGGTTATAATATTCCAGATGAAGAAGAAGACAGCCGACCTTCTCAACTGAATGTAGGGGGAGTATGACCTGATTGAGGCGGTCTTCCAGAGCAGATAGGCGGTGGCAAAGAGGAAGAAGAGATGTGCAAGTTCATGGGATACCAGACCTTCGGCTCCACCATGTTCCTGGGTTGCGAATGCTGCGGAAGGATACAGCAGGGATACAAGGATGACTAACCGACAAAGCCCGAGAAGCATATGTAATTATAGTATTAATCTGATAAAAATAGCAATTTTTGCCCCCCAGATCCGGTTATATCTATTTATTGATAGTTTTAAGGTTTTGTGATATAATTTATATAGACATTCCTTGTTGTACATTTCATTTTTTCCCAACTCTTGCTGAACCCATTTTGTAGATATCACTAAAAAGGAGGTGGTTGGGTTATGAGAATAGCTCAGGTATCTCCTTTATATGAAAGTGTGCCACCAAGGCTTTATGGGGGCACAGAGCGTGTGGTCTCATACCTGACAGAGGAGCTGGTGAGCCTTGGACATGATGTTACGCTTTATGCCAGTGGTGACTCAAGGACCTCCGCAAGGCTTGTGCCCATATCCCCAAAGGGACTCCGGCTGACAGAGGGTGTGATTGACCCTCTTGCCTACCACATACTGATGATTGAACGGGTGATGCAGGATGCCCATAAATATGATATCATCCACTTTCATATTGACTATATCCATTTTCCACTGATAAGACGGACCGAGACCCCCACGATTACAACACTTCACGGAAGGCTTGACATACCGGATATCTTCCCCCTGTACAGTGAGTTCAGTGATCTGGCTGTTGTTTCCATATCCAATGACCAGCGCAGACCACTCCCCTCTGTTAATTGGGTCGGCACGGTCTATCATGGACTGCCTGTCAACCTCTTCAGAGCCAGATACGAAAGGGGCAGTTACCTTGCCTTTCTTGGCAGAATATCCCCGGAGAAAAGACCGGACCTTGCTATAGAGATCGCCATCAAGGCAGGCATACCTCTGAAGATCGCTGCAAAGGTTGACAGGGTGGATTATCAGTACTATCTTGAGAGGATCAAACCGCTGCTTGACCATCCCCTTGTGGAGTTTATAGGGGAGATCAACGAGAAGGAAAAGGAGGAGTTCCTTGGAAATGCCCTTGCCCTGATCTTCCCCATTGACTGGCCCGAGCCTTTTGGACTGGTAATGATAGAGGCAATGGCCTGTGGCACCCCTGTGATTGCAAGAAGGCGCGGGTCTGTGCCAGAGGTTATGGAGGATGGTGTAACGGGCTATGTATTTGAGGGTCTTGAGGAGGCCCTTTCCTGCATAGAAAGGATTGACAGGATTGACCGTAAGAGGGTCAGGCAGGTCTTTGAGGAACGGTTTACAGCACGAAGGATGGCCTTTGATTATCTGAAGCTCTACCATAAGGAGATCAACAGACTGAGGATAGCGGCATAAAAAGATATGACATCAATAAGGACATATACACTGAAGGAAGG
>DROX01000249.1 GCA_011321725.1 Nitrospirota bacterium
CCCACAGGAGAACCCTTATCTGCTCCTCCCTGATGAATATGCATCTGCCCTGTAGCATTGCAGCAGGTGCAAGAAGGTCCCTGCAGAACTCCTCTCCAGCATGATATACATGGTAGTCGTATATCTCATCAAAGGCCCTGAGCCGGGCAAGGAAGAATGAGGGTTTGTTGAATCTACCATAGCCGCCACCGTAGAGAAGTCCTGCCGGGTTCAGCCTCTCATTTATCTCTTCCACACTGAAGGGCTCAAAGATCTCGTCATCTATCCTTATAGGCCCCAGTGTTGCACCTTCAAGCTCCTGCCAGAGCTTCTCCCTTTCCTCAATCCAGCGTGATATCTCTTCCCTTGGTATTGCTTCCCAGGGCTTGAGGGAGTGCTCGCTTCTGTAAAGCTCTCTGAGCCTCATGAGAAGTCCGCAGATGGAGAAAAACCCCCAGTACCTGGCATCAGAGACATTGCAGTTGTACTTGACAGCCTCTATGATACCTTCAAGATCCATCAGATTATACCCTGCCAGTTTTCCCTCATATGTGCAAGGGCATCATAGTTTGTCAGGTCAAGATGGATGGGTGTGATGGAGATATACCCCTCGGAGACGGCATTGAAGTCAGTATCGTTACCTCTCTGCCAGGTGGGTGTGCCGCCACCTATCCAGAAGTGTTTTCTCCCCCAGGGGTCATAGGTCTCATGGATTGCGTTGTCATAGCTTCTCTTGCCCTGTCGGGTAAACTTTACCCCCTTTATCTGCTCATAGGGGATGTTCGGTACATTGACGTTAAGGAGGGTGTCAGGAGGAAGTCCCTTTTTCATCAGATACTGGACAAGCCTCTTTGCAAACCGGGCTGCAGAGGAAAAGTACAGTTGCTGTTCACCATTACCGCAGGCAAGGCTTATTGCCATTGAGGGGATTGAAAAGAGGGTCCCCTCAATGGCTGCAGATACAGTGCCGGAATAGGTAAGGTCATCACCCATATTCGCACCCCTGTTGATCCCTGATGCCACCACCACCGGTCTTTCGGGAAGGATCTTTTCCACAGCCACAACCACACAGTCTGTAGGTGTACCGTTCACTGTGAAGATCCTTTCATCAAGCTGCTCCACCTTGAGCGGACGGTGCATTGTAAGGGCATGGCTTACAGCGGATTTTTCGCTTTCTGGTGCCACGATGTATGCATCTCCCAGACTGGACAGCTCCCGGTAAAGCTCCTTCAGGCCCTCCGATTGTATCCCGTCATCATTTGTTACAAGGATAAGGGGCATGGATAATTTTAACATATTCCCATAACTTGTTTATCCGCTTGTTATCTTCCGCACTCCTGTTCAGGATCATAGCTGTCAATATCACTACTGTCCGGCAAACATTGAAAGTTATAGTAATGGCAAGGGGTACTGATTTTTCGTCTCGTTCTCGGCAGACCTCCTCTCTCTGCCCCGAAAAATCTGCGATTTTTCAGAGGCCTCTGCTTACTGCTCACTGCTTACAGCTTACTGCTCACTGACCTTTATGGTGTCATTCTAACCATGTGCTGAACTTGATTCAGTATCGGTTCAGAATCTAAAGACGGGATGCCGAACTAAATTCGGCATGACAAGGTATCTGTCATTCTGACGAAGGTCAGAATCTCTATGTATTTAACGACGAGATGCTGAAATAAATTCAGCATGACAATTGCAGGATTCGGCATGACAACCCCAGCTTACTGCTTACGGCTCACTGTTCACTGCTCACTCATCCACCCATCAACCCATTTACCCATCAACCCATTTACCCATCAACCCATTCACTCATTTACTCATTTACCCATTCACTCATTCACTCATCCACCCATTCACTTTTCTATCGGATCCCCGGGTTTGTTGGACCCTGTAGATCTACATCAGTCCGAAATGATACTTTATAAGTGCCAGTGAAACAATGGATGCTGTCTCTGCCCTGAGTATACCACCACCCAGCGATACCACCCTGAAGCCTGCTGCCTCTGCCTCTTTTATCTCCCTATCGGTAAACCCACCCTCGGGGCCTGTAAGGTAGAGTATCTTCTCAGGCATCCTGTCATAACTTATTGACCTCAGGAGCGCTGTGGCATGCTCGTAAAAGACGATCTTGACACAATCCATACCGGAGAAGCGGGGTAAGAGTTCCCTCAGGTCAGTTACCTCGTGTATCTCTGGCACAATGGTCCTGCCAGACTGTCTTGTGGCCTCCTCGGCCACACGCCTCCAGTGGTGAAGCTTCCTGGTTGTCCTTGGAATTGTCCGCTCTGTCGTGACGGGATATATCTCTGTTACACCAAGCTCAGTACATTTCTGTACAACAAGGTCCATCTTGTCACCCTTTAGCAGGGGCTGGATCAGCACCAGTGCTGTGCCCTGTTGTCTTTCTTTCCTCTGGTCCGAAATACTGATCTCAATAGCTGCCTTTGATACCGACCTTATGGTTCCGGAATAAATGGTTCCCCTTCCGTCAAGGAGCTCAAGTACCTCTCCCGGTTTTAATCTCAGCACATTTCTTATGTATTTTATCAGCTCAGCAGAGGTGATCTTTACTTCTTTCTGGTTGATGGAAATCCCGGGATAGATTATCCTTGGCATGAGGAGGGTCTTCAGGTCTCAATGCTGGAGAAGAACTCCTTGAGTTTTTCCATAAACCCCTTCTGAACCTCGTCTCCACTGATACGGGCATATTCCTGGAGGAGTTCCTTCTGTCGCTGCGTAAGTTTCCTGGGTACATCAATATAGACCCTCACTATCTGGTTGCCAACCGCATGACCTCCAAGCTGGGGTACGCCCCTTCCTTTCAGTACGAACTCCCTGCCCGAGGGTGTGGAAGGGGGGATCTTCAGCCTCTCAGGCCCATACATGGTGGGAACCTCTATCTCTGCACCAAATACAGCCTGAGGGAATGATATGGGAACCTCACAATAGAGGTTCAGCCCTTCACGCTTGAAGAACTTATGGGGTTTCACGGTGATAACAATATAGAGATCACCAGGAGGGCCTCCATGCTCGCCAAGCTCACCCTCACCTGTCATCCTGAGCCTTGAACCTGTGTCCACCCCTGCCGGTACCTTGACGGAGATTGTTCTGTATCTGCGCACCTTTCCCTCACCGTGACACTTTGAGCAGGGTGTGGATATGTACTGACCGGTGCCACCACAACGGCTGCAGGTCTTTGAAACAGAGAAGAAACCCTGTTGAAACCTTATCTGGCCGGAGCCATGACAGTCAGGACATGCAACAGGCCCGAATCCAGGCCTTGCACCGGTGCCGTCACAGACGTCACAGGTGACCCACCTTGGAA
>DROX01000250.1 GCA_011321725.1 Nitrospirota bacterium
CCATCCTGCAAAGAGAGAGGTGAGGTTCAGAAACAGTGAGTTCATATACAAAAGGTTATATCTACTCCTCAGAGACCATCTTTTCAAGGGTACCGGGTCTGCAGCAGCCATGCAGAAGGGTGAAAAGAGAGAGGGACCAGGCACTGAGATAACGGCCATACCCGGTAGCCCACAGGACGGACAGGGGCTGTACTCTCTCCTTGAGGAACCTGCACGATATGCATTCCCTCCATTCAGTAGCCTCTCCATTGGTAACGCCTTTATAGCATATACGGATGGAGAGATGCTCACAATACTTGACTATCATGCAGCCCATGAGAGGATTTTATATGAAAGACTCAGGGACTCTGATGACATCAGGGTATCAGCCTTCCTCTTCCCCAGGCAGGTCAGGCTCAGCCCAAAGGAATATGAGATAATACGCGACCATATTGATACAGTAAGGGCCATTGGCATAGACATGGATGAGTTCGGCAACAATGTCTTTATGGTGAGGGCTGTGCCGGAATTTCTCTTCAATACGGATATTGGTCAGATCATCAGGGATATTGCAAAGTCACTGATTGAGGGAGGAAGGGGGGAGATTGAAGCGATAAGGGATAACATCGCCAGGACCATTGCCTGCCACAGCGCGGTAAGGGCTGGACATAGGCTCACGGACACAGAGGTGAGGGAGCTGTTAAGGGAGCTTGAAAACTGTAAAGACCCCGAGCACTGTCCCCATGGAAGGCCAACAAGGATAAAATTCAGTCCTGACAATCTCAGGAGGATGTTCAAAAGACGATAGACGCGAAGTACTCACTGGAACCTTGAAAGTCTCACCCTTATCCTGAGTACCCTCTCAGTTGATGGGCTGACCCTGTAACGGTCATCTATCCTGTAACCCACAACCCAGATTATATCACTGCCTGAGACCAGCAGTGGCACTGAATCCCTTTCGTCCCTTGGCACCTTCTCATCAACAAAAAAGTCCTGGAGCTTTTTTCTTTTACCAAGTCCGAAGGGATAGAAATAGTCTCCCTCCCTTCTTGCCCTTATCCTTAGGGGGAAGCTCAGCAGGTCCAGATCAAAACAGGCCATCTCCTTCCCATCCCCGTAATGGCCCCTGTTTTCCTCCACATTTGAGATGAGCACTATACCCGCCTCTTTTATCACTGTCTCACCTGGAACCTTAAGCTCACATTCCTGGACCCTTTGAGGTTTCCTTGCCGTAATAACCAGGGTGGAATAGCTCCTGATTGCCCTTATGCCCCCGGGAAGGTAGACCCTGTCACCTGTCTTACCCTTCTCTATCAGATCTATGATATCCTCAATATTCTCCATCTTGACTGACCTCAGCCCCCTTGTCTCATCTATCACCCTGAGAAGGGCCCTCCTTAGTACCACCCTGTGAAGGGCCTCAAGGGGAGAAAGAAACAGCTCAACAGTATCATCTGTTTTTCTGCTTATGAGCCTCATCAGGGCCTTGTGGACAGAGAGATTGATAAAGTCATCCTCCTCCCTCATTATCTGTGCTGTTCTTGAAAGGGTTTTGAGGAGATTGGGGTTAAACCTTTTAAGTACCGGCATAACCTCTCTTCTTATCCTGTTACGAAGGTATTCATCCTTGAGGTTGGAGGAATCAACAATATACTGGAGCCCCTTACGGGATAGATAGGCCTCTATCTCATCTCTCGGGATCTCGATCAGGGGTCTTATCACCCTGCCCCTTACAGGTGGTATTCCGGAGAGCCCCTTCCTCCCTGTACCCCGTATGAGTCTCATTACAATGGTCTCCGCCTGGTCATCCAGGTGATGACCGGTGGCGATCCTGTCTGCATCAGTCCTGATGGCCTCCTGTTCAAGACAGTGATACCGTAATACCCTTGCAGCCTCCTGGATGGTAAGACCTGTCTGCCCGGCATAATCCTTCACCTTTACGGAGATGGCATTAAACTCAATACCGTACTGTCTGGATATGTTTTTGCAGAACTCTATCTCCTCCGGGGTCTCCTCGGGCCTCAGACCATGGTCAATATACAGGGCTGAAAGGAAGAGACCCCATTGCTCCTTCAATTCGTTTAAGATGTCAAGCAGGCAGACAGAGTCTGGCCCACCAGAGAGTGCAACAAGCACCCTCTCACCACCGGAGAGCATATTGTATTTTCTTATTGTTCTTGTAACCTTCTCTATAATATCCATCTGCCGATTAAAATCTGAAATACTCCTCCCTGACCCTTCCCATCCTGTCAAACCTCACCCTTGCTATGAAGTGGTCTCCGGGGAAGAAACCATAAGAAAGTTCATGCCATGTCACAATGGTCTCGCCATCCTGCCTCTTCACTTCGGCATAGGGTTTCTGTGCAAAATAGAGAAAGTTCCTTACTGTCCTCAACTGCTTTGACTCTTTTATCTCGGGGATCCTCTCCGTATAGTTCAGGACCCTCTTCACACATACAGTCTCTGTCAGCAGATCAACAAACCCCACCTTGTATAGATCTCCGGAACGTGTCACGAACCACCACCTGAAGAAATCATTTGGCAGGGGATACAGGCTATAGTGGTACTCATCAAGCTCTGTTCTGAGATAGTCCTCCACCTTGCCCTTGATATAGAACCTTCCAAAAAGATATACAATAAGAAAGAGTATACAGATGAGCGATGCCAGCCGCCTGTTCACTGACTTCCTCATTGAAAAAAGTATTGCAAGTACTATGGCAGCAGAGACATAGGGATCAATTATAAAGGCAATCCCCAGAGAGTAGGCTGACCAGTCAAGGGGTGACAGCACCCGGGTGGGATACTGGGTCATGAGGTCCATTGCAATATGAACACCGTAGCAGAGATAAGAAAGCATAACAAAAAAGAGCAGCCTCCCCCTGTATGCCCTCCTTGCAGCTATGCCAACCAGGAGAGGTACAAGTAGGAGCGCCCCTATCCCATGGGTTATCCCCCTGTGGTAGCGGAGAAACACCTCTGTTCCCCAGAACCTTGTTACATAGTCCAGATCAGGTGCAAGTGAAGCAAAAAGGGCAACAAGGAGTGTACCCTTTTTTCTTGGAAAAAGGTTTGAAAGCATCACCCCTGTAAGCCCGTGTGTGACAGGATCCAATGAAGTCCTCTCCCTCTTTACTCCTTTGTCTCTTACAAAGACCGGAACCTAACTGAATCTGTGTTAATAATTTACTCAAGATATCTGTTCAAAATGAAACCCTACAAGGTAGCACCTCATAAAAAATCTCACCCGGCCCCGATTAAAACCCTCGGGGGCATGCCTGACCGG
>DROX01000251.1 GCA_011321725.1 Nitrospirota bacterium
CTGATATTGGCAGGATAACAAGACTTGCTGTCATGCCCATTGAGAATCTCACATCAGAGAAGGAGGCGGGAGAACGGATACGACGCACAGTTATAGCAGAACTGTTGTCAAGGGGAGTGGATGTAATTGAGCCTGGCGAGGTTACCAGGGTGTTGAAGGAGCTCAAGGTCAGTTCCGTGGGCTCCCTGTCAATAAAGGATATAGAGAAGATAGGCAGGGAACTCGGGGTTGATGCAGTCATAACCGGCTCGGTGATAGCCTATGGGACCAGCAGGGGCATAAATGTTTCATACCCCGAGGTTACAGTCTATCTTTCACTGATTGATACCAGAACCGGTAATATCCTCTGGTCTGTCTGGAACACTGAGGGTGGTCCTGGCTTCTGGGTAAGACATTTTGGTACAGAGGGCAAAAGCCTCAGCGAGACGGCAAGGGATGTGGTGAAAAAGGCATTTGATACATTATTCTAAAAAATCTCATAAAGGAGTGAGGATATGAGGTCATTGAGGAGATGTGAGAGGTATCTTGTCATTTTATTATTTCTTGCAAGTGTACTGGTTTCAGGCTGTGCAAGTACCACTACAGGGACATTTCATATCAGTGAAAATGTTGACTTCAGTTATATAAAGCGTGTGGCTGTACTGCCCTTTGAGAATCTCAGCGATGACAAAAACGCTGCCGAGATCGTAAGGCAGCTTGTGATCAGTGAACTCCTTGCATCAGGGCTTGTGGAGGTTGTTTATTCCGGTGATGTGATGGCGGCGCTGAAGAGGCTGAACATCAAGGAGACCACATCACTCAGCACAAGACAGTTGAGGGCTATCGGAAAGGATCTGAATGTTCAGGCCGTGATAGTGGGTACAGTGGAGAAGTACGGAGAGGTAAGGATGGGCACCATCAGTGCCCCTGAGGTTACCATTACCCTTATGATGGCAGAGACAGAAGCGGGCAGCATCATATGGTCAGTTACAAAGACCCGTGGGGGTGCAGGTTTTATGGCAAGGCACTTCGGAGCACGTCCTGAAACCCTCAGCGAGACCACACTGAGGGTGGTCAGGGATGCTGTACAGACGCTATATTCATATTAGTCAATGACTATAGATTGTCGGGTCAAGCCAGAGGACAGGTCCGACAAGGACAACATTATACTATTTTGTCATTACCCGACCCCCCGATTACAATCCTCGGGGGCATGCTTGATCGGGTAATCCAGTTTTTGTATTTTAAAGACCATGAACTATTAGAGTATGTCCGAGCGTGACAAAGAAAAAGTCAGGAAAGAATAATGAAGAAAGGTATCTCAGTATATATTTTGTTCATCATCATGGGTATCATCGCCATGGGTAGTATCCTTTATGCTGCCCAGGAATACATTGAGTATATTGTCAAAAAGGGAGATACACAGTGGGATATCGCGGAGAAGACGCTCAAGGACCCCTATGACTGGCCAAAGGTATGGGTGGTAAATCCCGAGATTAAAAATCCGGACCTCATCTATCCAGGCCAGAGGATAAGGATTCCCATCCGCCTTGTCAAGGAGAGTGTAAAGAAGGAGGCCCTTGAGGTCAAATCCGCAGGTGAGCAGAAGAAGATGGCCGGTATCGGGCAGAGCGGGCAGCAGGAGTTTTTTACGGTTCAGATAGGGAGTTTCCCTGACATGGATAACTCGGAGAGGGCGTATGACAGGGCTGTCAGGCTTATCAAAAAGTCCCTCCTTGATTATCTCAGGATAGAGCTGGTCAAGGGTTACCACACAGTCAGAATAGGAAGGTTTGAACACC
>DROX01000252.1 GCA_011321725.1 Nitrospirota bacterium
ATCCTGTCAAAGAAGCTCTTTATGGGATAGATAAAAATTCTATATAGTATATCCTTCATGTAACCACCTCCTTTATATGATTATACCTCATATTCTTCAAACCATCTCTCCATCAGATAGGGCTTCTCTCTCTCAAAGGTCAGACAGAGATCCTCAAGCCTCTCCTCCACCTCCTCTGCCGAGCTGTCCCATGTCTCGATCACGAAAGAGGCCACCTTGCCAAGGTAAAGGGGGGTAAGGGACTTTATTATATGCTCCTCGTTCATTATCTTCCTGTGACAGGCAATGGCAAAGTTGTATATTATCTCGGCCCAGACATTGTCAGGAAAACGAAACTTCTCCTTTGATGACTGTGTAAGGCTTGTAAGAAACCACATCAACTCCTCAGGAAGAATTGATTCATAGAGCGGAACCAGTTCCTTCATCGCAAGCCTGAACTTGTCCAGCATGCCATCAAGGTTCACATTAATAGGTTCAAGCCCCACGGCGTAGACAAAACCGAATGTTGGGATTTCTGTGGAACCCTCAATATTCTTCCACACATCCTCGTACTCCTCCATCAGGTGGAAGACAGAACTGACGACCTGATGGAGCATGGCACTGAGGTCAGCACCTGGGTCTTTTGGATCGTGAATCTTCGCCCCGAGAAAGGACTGGCATATCCTGAAACCATTTGCAACAGCCGTGGTTGTCATCCAGATATCAATTCCGTAACGTGCAACATCTGTATCCCAGACATCCTTTGTAAGATAAAAGGATGCAAGTTTTCCAGAAAAACCAAAATCGCCACCTATTGGTTGCCTTATCCTTTTCCCGTAAAGTGCCCTTGTGATGGGATAAACAATGGTGTTTGTAATTGTTCCATCATATTTATGACGGTGGTAGTAGGGTGCTACATAATCATACCCTCCATCAAGGACAGGCCTGATCAGGAGTTCAACCCATTCAGGGGTAATGCTTCTGAGGTCAGAGTCAACCACGGCACAGGCCTTTACATTCAACTCCCTTGCAATCTCAAATATGGTTCTGAAGGCACTGCCCTTACCAGGTATCCCCTGATAGGGGGTGATGATCTTGTAGAACCTTCCCACCCTGTGCTTCAGGAGAATGGAATCAAAGTCAACGGTGGTTTCTCTCACCACATCCATGGTTCCATCAGTGGAGCCTCCATCGGAGTTTACAAGCACCGATCTTGCCTCAGGGAAGTATTTTGTCAGTCCTGCCTGTACAGCACGAACAACGTGGCCGATTGTACGGGCGTTGTTATAGCTGGGGATACCCACAAGGATATCAGCCTCTGAGATCTCTTCAACCTTCTCCCTTACCTCTTTCCTCAGAATGACCGAATTATCTGTCATTGCCTCCATAAAAACCTGATACTCGTTGATCTCCGGTAAATGTCATGCTGAATCCTGATCTTCATCAGGACATGCCTGGATTCAGCATCCAGTAAAACCAGTATGTTATGAGCCCTGAAACATATCCGTTCAAAACAAATCCCTACAAAGGCAGGACACCTCATAAAAATAAGCCAACCACAGGATTAAACAATAAAGTAACCTCATTTTTATCGTTATACACTAAATCAAGTAAAGAAACAAACCCTATAGGCCCAGAGGTGGTGAAGAATGCCATGTAGCAATACCTCA
>DROX01000253.1 GCA_011321725.1 Nitrospirota bacterium
GGTTGTCACCAATGCAGGGACCCCTTGATATCTATAAAAACCTCCCCAGGACGAACTGTGGCCGGTGTCCGCAGAAGACATGTATGGCCTATGCAGCTGCCTTCCTGAGGGGCGAGGCAAAAGTTGATGACTGTCCCATCCTGACAGACGAGGCAAGGCATGAACTCTCAAAGGTCACGCCAACTGACTGGAGACTGAAACTCATTGAACAACTGAAAGAGGAGATCGCTGGTATAGATCTCCAGGAGATCGCATCCGGCATTGGTGCCGAGGTCGTTGATAATGCCATCCGCATAAGATGTCTCGGAATGGATTATCTCATTGATAACAGGGGTGAGATCAGGACAGAGGTTCACATCAACCCATGGATAAAGATACTGCTCCTGCACTATGTAAGAACCGCTGGAAGGGCAAGGCCTGCAGGACAATGGGTGTCCTTCTCCGAACTGAAATCCGGCATGGTGAAGGCAAAATCCTTCAGCAGGGACTGCGAGGAGCCTCTCGGAGAACTATTCCAGAGGGATGAATCTTCAGTTGAGGCGGCTCTTGTAAGGATGGGTGCCAGGAGGATTGACTTTGAGACAGCAGACCTTGCATACCACTTCCATCCCCTTCCTGCAATCCCCACACTTATTCTCTACAGGAGGCAAGAGGGGAGTCTGAAAGTACTCTTTGACAGGGTAACAGACAGATACCTTGATGTGGAATCAATTGTATTCCTCTTTGAGGGACTTGTCCATCTTTTAACAAATATCCTATCTGGCCACAGGCGCTGACTTTTCCATCCAGCAGAGAAAGGCCCTGACCACCTCTGGATCAAACTGTTTTCCAGATTGTGCCTTTATCTCATCCATTGCCTCCAGCAGGGCCTTCTTCTGTCTGTAAGGTCTGTTGGAGGTCATGGCATCAAAGGCATCAGCCACTGCAATGATCCTGGAAAGCAGAGGGATCTCTTCTCCCCTGAGCCCGTGCAGTCCTGTGCCATCATAATGCTCATGATGGTACTTTATCCCTTCAATGATATCAACAAACCCCTTGAGCTCCGAGAGTATTTCAGCTGCCACGATAGGATGCCGCATGATCTCCTCACGTTCCTGTGCATCAAGACCATCAACCTTGTTAAGGATATCCCTCGGTACGGTTATCTTGCCTATGTCGTGCAGGAGGCTGCAGATCCTGAGCTTTTCCATGAATGGGGCATCAAGTTCCAGTCTTCTGGCTATCTCAAGGGCATAGGAGGTCACCCTTTCGGTGTGGCCTGCTGTCCACATGGAGGTTGCCTCAAGTGCCTTGACGAAGGATCTGATTGTACCTATGAGGAAGGACTGTATCTCCTCCGTAAGGAGGGCATTCTCTATGAAGAGCGATGCAAGGAAGGCGATGGTATTAAGGAGCTTCACATCACCGGAGTAGAACTCCTGGCCATCCTCCTTGTCGGCAATGAATACAACCCCTATGTCCTGCCTCTTGCCCCTCAGAGGGGCCACAATCACGGCAGAGTTTTTGATGTAGCTGAGCCTCCACTTTGAACCCTGGAAGTCACAGATGGCAAGGGGCTTGCCCTTCTCAAGAACATGCCAGAAGATGTTGTCCCCCTTTTTTATCTCCGTTCCCCCGGCCCACTGGCCAAGAAACTCCTTTGTCCTGAGCACCTTGTGGTTGTCATCAAGAAAGAGTATCACCGAGGTCTTCACCTGGATGAGTGACTTTATCTCCCTGATCAGGGTCTTGCAGATCTCATCCACTGTAAGCCCGGAGAACTCCTCTGACAGCCGGTAAAGCAATGAGAGCTCTTCGTAACTATCACTGAGCTCCTTTACCGTTGCCTGCAGGTCCTCTTTAAGCCTCTCTACCTCTGAGATTTTCAAGTACCACCTCTAAGAGCCCCCTGGGACTGAAGGGTTTTGTTATATAGCGGTCAACACCGCATTTTAAACCCAGCTTTTCGTCATCCTCCTGACCCTTGGCTGTAAGCATAAAAACAGGGATGTCCGAGAGTTCAGGATCAGACTTCAGGGTCTTGCATATCTCTATACCGCTTATCTCCGGCATCATCCAGTCAAGGATTATCAGGTCAGGCCTTTCCTGGCGGATCCTCTCCACAGCACCCACGCTCTCACGGAGTGCAACAACATCAATACCAGCACGCTTCAGCTTGTCTTCTATCATCATCAATATAAAGGGCTCATCATCAATCACCATTACCTTTGGCATTTAATCCTCCTGGAATGATTGGCTCTGTAAGCTCATATCTTCCCTTTGGAAGGGTTATTATAACCGAGGTACCCACCCCGAACTTGCTGTTGATCTGCATGGTACCACCGTGAAGATTTATGATCTCCTTGGATAGGGTGAGACCAAGGCCTGTACCCTTGGTCTTTTCTCCATGCTTGCCCCTGTAAAACCTCTCGCCAATATGCTGAAGGTCCTTTTCAGGTATCCCCCAGCCGGTGTCGGTATGCTCTATTATAACATAATTGTCTTCGGCATAGACCCTGACAGCGATTCTGCAGCCACTGTTGGAGTACTTTATTGAATTATCGGTAAGGTTGGAGAGAACCTGTATGATCTTATCCCTGTCCGCGTATACAATGCCGATATCCCCCTCTATTATTGAATCAAAGGTTATATCCTTTCTCTCTATCTCCTCTGCAAAGGCCTTCCTGATATGATCAATTATCTCCCTGAAGTCTATCTCCGTAAACTTCAGCCTTTCCTTTCCGCTCTCAATGCGGGATATGTTCAGGAGGTCAGAGACCATATCCGAAAGTCTCAGCCCCTCGTCA
>DROX01000254.1 GCA_011321725.1 Nitrospirota bacterium
CAGGTCAATAAGGTCCTTTGTTGAGGAATGCACAGGATGCAAGGTCAGTGAGCGTCACCCCTATGCCGGGGAGTTTGCCTTCAGGACCTTTGCAGGTTCTCACCAGTATGCCATCAGGAAGGCATGGGAGGGCAGAAAAGAAGCAGAAGAGTGGGATATCCCCTATCTCCTGATTGACCCTGCTGACATTGGCCGGGGTGATGAGGAGGTAATGGGAATAAACAGCCTCTCCGGACACAGCGGGGTGTTTCATCTGATGGAGAAAGAGAAGGACCTCCTGCCCTCAAGGGATCTATGTTCCAGGATATTGAAGGAGATAAAGACAATAGCTGTAAGGGAGGGGAGACGGATAACCCCTGAGATTGTCTATGCCATTGCCAGAGAGCTATCCTGTGACGGTCACTGAAGATTATTACGGGTGCTGTTGTTTCTGAGGATATCCAGCCAGTCCCTCTTGAACTGCTGGAATCTCTTCTCAAGGATGGCCCTTCGCATCTCCCTGAAGAAATTCATGTAAAAGCTCAGGTTATGAATGGTGTTGAGCCGCATGGAGAGTATCTCTCCTGCGAGAAATAGATGCCTGAGATAGGCGCGGGTATAGTGCATGCAGGTATAGCAGTTACACAATGGATCAAGGGGCGAGGGGTCATCCCTGAACTCTGCCCTTTTTATGCTGACCCTCCCCTGTGATGTAAACAATGTGCCGTTCCTTGCATTCCTTGTGGGCATCACACAGTCAAAGAGGTCATAGCCAGCCTCCACAGCCTCAACAACATCAATCAGGTCACCTATGCCCATGAGGTAGCGGGGTTTTTCCGCTGGCAGCAGAGATGCCGTGAAATGTATCATCTCATGCATAAGCCCCTTTGGTTCACCCACACTGAGTCCTCCCGTGGCATGACCATCAAACCCGAAAGATATCAGTTCCTCAATACTCATGCGCCTGAGCTCCCTGTACATACCGCCCTGATTTATCCCGAAGAGATACTGGTCTTTTCTCTTCCTTGCCCTGATGCAGCGCACCGCCCACTGTGCTGTCCTTTTTACGGCATCCAATGCGTACTCGTAATCCGCAGGATAGGGGATACATTCGTCAAAGGCCATTATGATATCGGCGCCAAGGTTCTCCTGTATCTCTATTGACCTTTCAGGGCTGAGGAAATGTGTTGATCCATCAATATGGGACTGGAACTCCACACCATCATCGGTTATCCTTCTCAGTCTTGAGAGGCTGTATACCTGGAATCCCCCGCTGTCAGTCAGGATAGGCCCGGGCCAGTTTATAAACCTGTGAAGCCCGCCGAGCCTCTTTATCGTCTCATCTCCTGGTCTGAGGTAGAGATGATAGGTGTTACCAAGGATCATCTCGGCCCCCATACCTCTCAGCTCCTCGGGGGTCATGGTCTTTACACTGCCCTGTGTGCCTACCGGCATGAACTGGGGTGTATGTATCTCACCATGAGGGGTTTTCAGCAGCCCCGCCCTTGCCCTCCCATCATCTGCCACTATTATGAACTGCAATCCTTCTTGCCTCCTCATATTCCTTGTAGAGGAATTCCTTTTTGCAATCTGCATCAATGAAGTCCCATGGAAGGGTTTCCTCATAGGCCCTTTCTCTGTAGATATAAAAATCAGGCTCAAGATCATGCCTCTGAAGATAGCTGACCCACCTTGATGGATGTTCCATATCTATCAGGGGGCGAGATATTCTCCTGTCACCCCTTGCAAACACACCCTGGAGCAGGGAGTACTTCACCACATCATGAAGCACCCTCACACCTTTTGTGTGCTTCAGCGCCTCCTTTATCCGTTTCAGACGGGCCTTTATGGTCCTCTCCTCTGCCATTGGGTGCCACTGAAAGGGTGTAAATGGCTTTGGTACGAATGTACTCAGACTGAGGGTCACCGTTCCCTTTCTGGTTAATGATCTGATCTTCAATGACAGCTCTATCAGCCCTTCAATATCATGATCTGTTTCAAAGGGAAGGCCAATCATGAAGTAGAGTCTCAGTACGGGGATGCCCTCCTTCAGTATCCCTTCCGATACTGAGAGGATATCCTCCTCAGAGATCTTCTTGTTGATAACCCTTCTCAGCCTCTCAGTGCCTGCCTCTGGTGCTATGGATACGCTCCTGGCTGATTTGAGCAGCCGCAGTAGTTCAAGGGTCCGCGGATTAGCCCTGAGGGATGTGATGGAAAACTCCGCCTCCTCCCCGCTTATTATCCTCCCGATGTCCGGATAATCGGAAAGGGAGGGTCCAAGGAGGCCGATCTTTTTTGCATCCCCCTTTTCCGCCTCTATCTCATCCCTGATTGCATGGGGTGGTTTTCTCCGTGGAGGATTATAGATATACCCTGTTACGCAGAACCTGCAGCTCCAGGGACACCCCCTCATGGCCTCAACAAGGGCCATGGAGGAGAACTCTGTTTCAGGCGTTATGATCCTGTGCCTGATCTGTCCTGTCAGTCTGGTTTCCCTCTTTTTCTTTATCACCAAAGGTGCTCCATCCAGGGCCTCCCTTTCCCTTATGGTTCCATCATCATTGTATTTCACATGATACAGTCCCGGAAAATAGAACCCCTTCTTTGAGATGAGTTCAGTGGTAACAGATTTCCTGCTCTGCTGGTTCTTCACCGCCTCTATAAGCTCGCCTATTGAGCTGTCAGCCTCACCGATGAAGATGATATCAAAGATATCCGCAAGGGGCTCTGGGTTGAAGGTGGCGCAGACACCTCCAAGGACAAGGAGCGGGTCCCTCTCGTCTCTTTCATCCCTCAGGGGTGGTATCATTGCAAGCCTCAGTATCCTTATTATTGAAGGGTAGTCGTTCTCAAAGGATACCGAGAAGGCCACTATGTGAAAGCTCCTGAGGGGCCTCAGTGATTCAAGACTCACAAGGGGTGAGCCTGTGCGGGCCATCTCCTTTATTGTATCATTGTCAGGAAGGAAGGCACGTTCACATAATGCATCATCACGATCATTTATGAGACCATATATACCCTGGAATCCGAGGTTTGACATTCCCACATGGTAGAGATTGGGATAGACGAGGCATACATTGACCCTGCCACCAGGGTCCTTGAATACCGTGCCCTTTTCTTTACTGAGAAGCTGGTCCCTTCTTTTTACAATCTCCTTGCTGAGCATTCCCTTTGATTATAACCCAAAGGTATCAGTCCTCTTCAAAGTCCTTGCAGGGAAATTTAAATTTCTTCTTGTGTTTAACAGCTCCTTTTTTATATGCTATAATCTGAAATTGATGGGTACAAATTAATACCTTCTGCCTGGCAGAAGGAATATCTTTAAGGAGGTATAGTTATGCCAAAGCCTGTAATTGATTGGGATCTCTGTGAGGGTTGTGAGTCATGTGTCGCCATCTGTCCCGAGGTTTTTGAGATGCAGGATGACGGAAAGGCACATGTGAAGAATCCTGATGCCTGTGACACCTGCGACTGCCAGGAAGCCATTGATACATGCCCTACGGAAGCGATAAGCTGGGAGGATTAATCTAATAAGAGGGGAAGGGCCTCGGGTCCTTCCCCTCTTATTTCAGCGCCTCCTCAATATCCTTGAGATTTTCCCTGAAACCCACGAAAACCCTGCTGCCTATTACAATGGTGGGGGTTGCAAGCCTTCCGTATTTCTGCTCAAGCTCATTCCGCCACCTCTCGTCCATGATATCCCTGTCGGTAAACTTGATGCCCTTTGCCCTCAGATACTCCTTGAGGGCATGACAATCCGGACATGTTGGTGATGAGTAGACAACGATCTCTTTCATGACCTCTTTGACCTGCCCCTTGTGGTTTTCTTCTCTGTTGAGGTCTTTCTGGCAGTGCTTTTACGGGCCGGGGCCGCCTTTTTCCTTCCGGTGGCCTTTTTTGCGGTTTTCCTGGTTTTTTTGACGATCTTTCCCTCCAGGGCAGAGATCTGCTCGTCAAGCCTCTTGACCCTCTCAAAGACCCTTTTTACATTCTCATCCAGCAGAGGGTTTCTTCTCTTTCCCTCGGATACCACCTCGTACACCCTTCCGCCAAGCTCTGTGAGCTGTACCTGTACCTTCTGCTTCAGTTCAAAGACCTTCAGTTTCTTCTTCACCTCATCCGTCATATCCTCTGCACGGTGTTTGATGGCCTCCGTACTTTCCTTTAATGCCTCAAGCCCCTCGTCAATGCCTTTTTTGATGTCCCTCTTTAGCTTGTCCCAGAAACCCATAAGACCTCCTTTAGAAATTATTTCCTAATATTATACAACATATTGATTTTCATGGCTATAAAAAAGATTTAAATTTCTTTTAGAGATATAAAAAAAATTATTGCCAAAATTCTTGACAAACCCTGTTTAACTGTGATAAAGTTCAGCGTTTTTAAGACTCCACGTAAAGGAGAGGGTATGCTTAAGCTGGACATATGGTTTTTCGTTCAACTGGTCAATTTCCTTGTTCTCGTCTTTATACTGAACCAGGTCCTCTTCAAACCCCTGCTTAACCTCTTCCAGGAAAGAAAAGAGGGGATTGAAGGCTCCATAGAGGAGGCAAAACGACTGAACCAGCTAAAGGATGAGGAGATCAAAAGGTACAACCAGGAGCTTGCCCAGGCAAGAGAGCGTGCCAAGGAGATTTACAACAGCCTGAGACAGGAAGGGCTCCGTAAGCAGAAAGAGATCATTGAGAAGGCACATGAAGAGGCAATGGCAGAGATCAGGATGGCCCAGGAGGCTATAAAGAAGGAGACCGAAAGGGTAAGAAAGGAACTGGGCGAGACAGTGAGAAGGTTCTCCGAAGAGATAGTAAGGAAACTGGTAGAGGTATAAATTATGAAAAGATCATTCAGAAGAAGGTTCCAGGGTTTTATGGTTCTTGCTTTGGCAGGCCTGATAATCCTCCTGCCCTCTCTTACCTATGCCATGGAGGAGGGCGGCAAGGAAGGCGCACACTGGATGAGCTGGGTATGGAAGATACTGAACTTTGCTGTACTTGTCTTCATACTTATCAGGTTTCTTGGCAAACCCATGCGGGAGTATTTCAAAAAGAGAACAGAGATTATAGAGCAATCCCTCAAAGAGGCACGCGAGGCAAAAGAACTTGCAGAGAAGGCACTGAAGGAGGTACAGGAAAAGCTTACCCTGAAGGACCAGGAGATTGAAAGGATAGTGAACTCGGCCAGACAGACAGGGGAGTCTGAGAAGGAGACCCTGATAAGACAGGGCGAGGAGATGAGTGAAAAGATAAAAGAACAGGCCAAGTTGAATATAGAGATGGAGCTGAAGAATGCAAAGGCAGCCCTCAGGGCCGAGGCAGCAGATCTGGCCATCAAACTGGCAGAGAAGAGGCTCAAGGAGGAACTCACAGAGGAGGATAAACTTAAACTCCTTGAGGATTCCATAAAGAGGTTAGAGGGTTAAAGGATGGCAGCCAAAGAGAAGAAATACGCCAAGAGATATGCAAGGATGCTTTTCAATGTAACAGGCACGGAGAAGGCTGAGGAGACTATCCAGGCCCTCTCGGCCATTGAGTCACTTATTGAAACCAGCAAAGAGATCAGGAATTTCTTTCTCTCGCCACTTGTGACCGAGGAGGAGAGGGAGAAGACCGTCTCCGAGATGGCCTCAAAGACCGGCATGAGCGATGAGGTCAGGAAGTTCATCATCTTTCTTGCGTCAAAAAGGGCAATCATGGCTCTGCCTGATATTATCAGACATTATACAGCCCTGTATTATGAAAGAAAGAGAAAGACAAAGGCCACCGTGATAACTCCTGTCATGTTTGATGGTGACTACGAGAGGCGATTAAAAGAATCCCTGAGGAAGATTACCGATAGAGAGGTTGAGATTGAGTATCTCCATGACCCTGAGCTGATAGGCGGGATCGTTGTAAAGGTGGGTAGCACCATGTATGATGGAAGCATCAGGGGTCAGCTTGAACTTCTGAAGGAGAGATTAACAGCATAGATGGTATCCAACTTACAATCAACATATAAGGGGTGACGCTATGGAGATTAAGGTAGAGGAAATCAGTGAATTAATAAGAAAACAGATCACAGATTTTGAAAAAAAGGTTGATGTCAGCGAGATCGGCACCGTCCTCAGTGTGGGAGATGGTATAGCCCGTGTTTATGGACTTGAGAATGCCATGGCAAGCGAACTCCTTGAGTTTCCCAACGGTGTCTTCGGTATGGCGCTCAACCTTGAAGAGGATGTGGTGGGTACAGTGCTTTTCGGTGAGGATACACTGATCAAGGAAGGCGATATCGTCAAGCGTACCGGCAGGATCATGGAGGTACCTGTTGGCGATGCACTCCTTGGCAGGGTTGTCAATGCAATAGGACAGCCCATTGACGGCAAGGGGCCGATCAATGCAAAGGAGTCAAGGAAGGTGGACATCGTTGCACCCGGAATAGTTGAGAGGCAGCCTGTCAAGGAGCCGCTCCAGACAGGGCTGAAGGCCATAGATGCGATGATACCCATCGGACGGGGACAGAGGGAACTGATCATTGGTGACCGTCAGACAGGTAAGACCGCTATAGCTATAGATGCCATAATCAACCAGAAGGACACGGATGTCTACTGTATATACGTTGCAGTGGGTCAGAAGAGGGCAGCTGTTGCCAGGGTTGTCCAGACACTTGAGCAGTACGGTGCCATGGAATACACAACCGTTGTGGTTGCCACTGCCTCAGAGCCTGCACCGCTTCAGTACATCGCCCCCTACTCTGGCTGTGCAATGGGTGAGTACTTCAGGGACAATGGCAAACATGCCCTGATCATCTACGATGACCTCAGCAAACAGGCTGCAGCATACAGGCAGCTCTCACTGCTTCTGAGACGTCCTCCAGGTCGTGAGGCCTATCCCGGCGATGTCTTCTACCTGCACTCAAGACTGCTTGAGAGGGCTGCAAAGCTCTCCGATGAAAAGGGCGGTGGCTCACTCACAGCGCTTCCCATAATAGAGACACAGGCCGGCGACGTCTCGGCATATATCCCCACAAATGTTATCTCCATCACTGATGGGCAGATATACCTTGAGCCAGACCTGTTCTATGCTGGCATCAGACCTGCTGTGAATGTGGGACTTTCTGTCAGCCGTGTGGGTGGAGCTGCCCAGACAAAGGCCATGAAGCAGGTTGCAGGTACCCTCAGGCTTGACCTTGCACAGTACAGAGAGCTTGCTGCCTTTGCACAGTTCGGTTCTGACCTTGACAAGGCCACTCTGAAACAGCTTGAGCGTGGTAAGAGGATGGTGGAACTCCTGAAACAGGATCAGTACCAGCCCATGTCTCTTGACGAGCAGATCATCGTCCTTTATGCAGGCACCCAGGGGTTCCTTGATGATCTGCCTGTTGAATCCATAAAGGCCTTTGAAGAGGGGCTCCTGAGCTATGTAAGGAGCCAGAAGGCAGAGCTGAAGAAGGAGATAGCAGAGAAGAAGGCCCTTGATGAGGACCTGAAGAACAGACTGAACGAGGCTATCTCGGCATTCAAATCAACCTTTCAGGCATAAGAGATAAAGGACAGGAGAAATAGATGGCAACCTTAAGGGATATCAAGAGAAGGATAAATTCGGTAAAGAGCACGGCCAAGATCACAAGGGCCATGAAGATGGTCTCTGCGGCGAAGCTCAGAAGGGCCCAGGAGCGGATGTTCGCCCTCAGGCCATATGCAGAAAAGATCAGCGATGTCCTTGCATCCCTGTCCCAGCCCACCGAGCAGGATGTCCATCCCCTTCTGAGACCAAGACCACGAAAGACCGTGGAGGTCCTGATCCTTACAAGTGACAAAGGGCTGTGCGGTGCCTTCAATACCAATGTTATCAAGGCAGGTGTAGACCTCATAAACAGGCTCAAGTCAGAGGGATTTGAGGTCTCCATAAGCACCATTGGCAGAAAGGCAAGGGAGTATTTCAGGAGAAGACATGTGGAACTCCGCCAGGTATGGACAGGGCTGTCAGGGAAGATCACCTACTCCTCTGCACAGGAGGTGGCACAGGATCTGATGGAGAACTACATTAATGAGACCTTTGACGAGGTATACCTTGTATATAACGAGTTCAAGACCGTGGTCAGTCAGCGCGTTGTTGAACTGAGACTCCTGCCGATCGCACCTGTTGAGCATGAAGAGGGAAGAGAGATGAAGGACTTCCTCTTTGAGCCCTCTGAGGAGGAGGTCTTCAACAGGCTCCTGCCCAAGAGCATGGAGATACTTGTCTACAGGGCAATGCTTGAGTCACAGGCATCCGAGGAGGCGGCAAGGATGACGGCCATGGAGAATGCCACGAACAACGCAGAAGACATGATAGACAGGCTTACACTTGAGTATAACAAGGCACGTCAGGCCTCCATCACGAAGGAACTCATGGATATTGTTGGTGGTGCAGAGGCCCTGAAAGAGTAGCACACTTTTAACTTTATGAAATACAATCTGGAGGTTAGATATGAATGAAGGAAGAGTAGCACAGGTTATAGGGGCAGTTGTTGACGTGGAGTTTGAGACAGAACTGCCCGCAATCTTGAATGCCTTGAAGATAGAGCAGCCTGCTGATCCTGAAAAGGGCACACCCGCCTTTAATCTCACCCTTGAGGTGGCCTCACATCTTGGTGAAAATCGCGTCCGTACAATCGCGATGGGTCCCACAGACGGGCTTGTCAGGGGTATGAAGGTGGTGGATACAGGTCAGCCCATCGCTGTACCTGTCGGTGAGGCAACCCTTGGAAGGATCATGAATGTTACAGGTGATCCCTATGATGAGGCCGGACCTATTGAGGCAAAGGAGCGGTGGCCAATCCACAGGCCTGCACCGGAGTTTGTTGAACAGGTTCCCGCCGCAGAGGTCTTTGAGACCGGTGTTAAGGTCTTTGACCTCCTTGTACCATTTGTAAGAGGTGGCAAGATGGGCATGTTCGGTGGTGCAGGGGTTGGCAAGACGGTCATCATCATGGAGATGATCCATAACATTGCAATGGTCCATGGCGGTGTCTCTGTGTTTGCCGGTGTTGGCGAGAGGACAAGGGAAGGAAACGACCTCTACCTTGAGATGAAGGAGTCAGGCGTCATAGAGAAGGCTGCGCTTATATACGGTCAGATGAACGAGCCTCCGGGTGCACGTCTTAGGGTCTCCCTGACAGCGCTTACAGCGGCAGAGTATTTCAGGGATCAGGGACAGGACGTGCTGATTTTTATTGACAACATATTCCGCTATACACTTGCTGGTTCAGAGGTCTCGGCACTGCTTGGAAGGATGCCCTCAGCGGTCGGCTACCAGCCAAACCTTGGTACTGATATGGGTATGCTACAGGAGAGGATCACAACGACAAAGAAGGGCTCCATAACCTCCATGCAGGCCATCTATGTGCCAGCTGACGACCTTACAGACCCTGCTGTTGCCACTGCATTTACACACCTTGATGGTACGGTTGTCCTCTCAAGGCAGATTGCCGAGCTTGGTATCTATCCTGCAGTTGATCCCCTTGACTCAACATCAAGGGCACTTGATCCAAGGGTTGTTGGAGAGGAACACTACCAGGTGGCGAGGGGCGTACAGAAGGTGCTCCAGAGGTACAAGGAACTTCAGGACATTATTGCAATCCTTGGTATGGAAGAGCTCTCCGAGGACGACAAGCTGGTGGTTGCAAGGGCAAGGAAGCTCCAGAGGTTCCTCAGTCAGCCCTTCCATGTGGCAGAGGCATTCACTGGCACACCTGGCAAATACGTGAAGCTTGAGGACACCATCAAGGGTTTCCAGGCCATACTTGACGGTAAATACGATGATATGCCTGAGCAGGCCTTCTACATGGTTGGCACCATTGAGGAGGCCGAGGAAAAGGCCAAGCAGCTTGGCTGGACAAGAGAGGTCTAACCATCCCGTGATGTTGGGTGTTTAATGTGGATAAATCTTCATTGTGAGGTTTACCTTTTAGAGAGAAGAAAGGAGTGTATAGATAGATGGCTGACAAACTGACCCTTGACATCGTTACCCCTTATGGTTCCGTGTTCAGTGAAGAGGTGGATGAGGTTGTTGCTCCTGGAACCGAGGGTGAGTTCGGGGTGTTGCCCGGGCATGTGCCCTTTGTGACAACCCTGAAAATCGGCATACTTACATACAAAAAGGGTGGCACCACCGGATATGTCTTTATCAATTCAGGTTATGCCGAGGTAACCGATGACAGGGTACTGATCCTCGCTGACAGTGCCGAGAAGGCTGAAGATATAGATGTGGAAAGGGCCAAGGCTGCCATGCAGAGGGCGGAGGAGAGGCTGAAGAAGCAGGCAGAGATTGATTTTGCAAGGGCCCAGGCAGCACTGCAGAGGGCTGTTACAAGAATTGAGACAGCAAAGAAGGCAAGGCACGGCTGATAGTTTACCTCCCTATCAACCTCAGAGCCACCTGTGCATCACTCCAGGTAAGCCATTTTGCATTGGGATTCCTCAGAAGGTAGGACGGATGGAATGTGGGCACCACCCTTATTGAGTCGTAGGGATAGACCTTTCCCCTCACCCTTGATATGTTCCCGATATCACCAAGCAGTGCCCTTGTGGCAACATCCCCCAGTGTCATTATAACAGTGGGGCTGATAATCTCAATCTGCCTCTTCAGGAAGGGCAGGCATGCCCTTATCTCATCCTCCCTGGGACGGCGATTGTTTGGCGGGCGACACTTGACAATATTCGCTATATAAACATCCTCCCGTTTGAAGCCCATCTTTGTGATCAGTCTTGTAAGGAGCTGGCCTGCCCTTCCCACAAAGGGCCTGGCCTGGAGGTCCTCCTCCTCACCGGGGCCTTCACCTATGAACATGAGTGCTGCCTCAGGATTGCCTTCACCGAAAACGATGTTTGTCCTCTTCTCCGATAGCCTGCAGAGCCTGCAATCACCGATCTCCTTCTTCAATCTCTTGAGCTGTCTTTCCTTGAGGAGGCAGGTGGCAGATCTCTCACCAGAGGCTTTACAGGCTGTCACGGGTATATCAAGGGGAAGGCGTTCAAACCCCATTGCCTCAAGATACCTTATTAAATTTATAATTGATTCCCTGCTCAGTTTAATCATCTCTCGCCCCATTTCAGCTTTTCCCTCAGTATCTTGAAATAGTCCCTTTCACAGGGGATAAGGAGCCTTGTCTTGTGGGGTGATTTTTTGACCTCCACGATGTCAGATTTCTTGAGGGAGAATCCAACCTGGCCATCAAGGGTCAGGAACACATCCTCGCTCTCAGAGAGCATGCTGATCTCAATGAGACTACCCTCGGAGACCACAATGGGTCTGTTCGTGAGGGTATGGGGGCATATGGGTGTGATCACAATACAGTTCAGCGATGGATGGATTATGGGTCCTCCGGCAGAGAGGTTATAGGCGGTAGAGCCCGTGGGTGTTGAGATTATCAGGCCATCGGCCTTGTAGGTTGTCACATATGTGTGATCAATAAAGGTCTCAAGGTCAATGATCCTTGCAAGTGCACCCTTTGTTATCACCACATCATTGAGCACCGTGTAGCTGCCAATGGTCTCTCCATGACGGATGATATCTGCCTCAAGCATCATCCTTTCCTCAACAGAACACTCCCCCTTCAGCATGGTCTCCATGGCGGAGAATACCTCTGAACGATTCACCTCGGTAATAAATCCAAGGCCTCCCAGATTTATGCCAAGAATGGGTATCCCCTTCTCAGCAACAAGCCTTGCAGCACTTAGCATGGTTCCGTCACCACCAAGCACTATCAATACATCTATGAGATCAGGGATTTCACCCCTCTGGTATCCCTTGATGTTGAGTTTTGAGGCGGTTTCCTTGTCAATGTAGACGCTGTATTTCCTGTTTCTCAGCCAGGGCAGGATCTCCTTGAGGATCTCAACAGGCTCAGGCCTTCCTGCCTTGCTTATTATGCCCACCCTGCTTATCTGCTTTGTCTGTTCACCCATTCTTTAACCCCTGAAGACGTTCGCTACTGCCGGTGATCTTTATCAGTCTTTCCTCTTCTCCTCTTACATGGAGATAGACACTGAATGTACTATCCCATCCTTTGAGCCTCTCGGCCCACTCAACCACTGCTATACCATCGCCATCCAGGTACTCCTCAAGCCCGATCTCAAAGACCTCAGCCTCTCCTGCTATTCTGTACAGATCAACATGATACAGTGGATAACGACCATAATGCTCTGCAATTATAACAAAACTTGCGCTTGTTATTTCATCCTCATCAATATCAAGTGCCCTTGCAATGCCTTTTATAAAGGTGGTCTTACCAGCCCCGAGGTCTCCATAGAGGAAGACATTGTCCCCGGGTCTCAGAACCCTCCCCAGGGCCTCTCCTACAGCAACGGTCTCCTTCACACTACGGCAGCGGTACTCTATCTCATGCACTGTTCATTACCCTGATATTGCCCTTATAACATCCTTTTTGCCGATGATGCCCACCAGCCTGTCGCCATCCATGACAGGAAGGAGGTGGACACCCTTTTCTGTCATGATCTCCGCAATCTCGGGCAGTGTGGTGTCAACATCTACTGTAATAACATCCCTTGTACAGATATCCTGTACCGTTGTGGCGGTCATCTTTTTTATCTCCTCCTCCACCCTGGAGTCGCTTTCAATGGGTATTATCGCATCAAAGATGCGGATTATTGTGGGAATATGAAAGGGGCGTTCCTTTTTTATCAGGTCGTTCTCTGTCACTATACCAACAAGTCTCCCTTCGCTGTCTACCACAGGGGCACCAGAGATATCCCTTTCTATGAACAGCCTGCCCAGCTCTTCCACAGAGGTCTCCGGGGTGACGGTGATCACATCCCTTGTCATTATATCTGCTGCCTTTAATACATTATCAGTCATCATAACCTCCCTGTAATATTAGTGGATAAGTCTATCTTAACCCGATAAATCCTCCCTGTCTTTCCCTGGTTCCGTTGTAACGATAGGAGAAATATCTCTCTGGATAACAGAAGGTGCAGTCTCCCGATATCCAGATGTTTTCCCCTGGCACCCCCTCTGAAATTGCCTGATACATGTTGGCTGAGGGCAGATCAAGACATGTCTTGCCATTCCTGATTATGTAAAACTCGCCCTCCCCTGTCCGTTCCCTTACAAGACTCAACACCCTGTCATCAACCTCGTAGCAACACCATCTTATTGATGGGCCCATTGCAATGAGGATGTCTTCTGGAGAGCTATTATACCTGTCTTTGAAAAGCCCTATGGCATTGATGATTATCCCCCTGGCAGTGCCCCGCCAGCCTGCATGCACGGCAGCAACAATGTTTTTTTGAGGGTCATACATCAGTATGGGCACACAGTCAGCCACCTTGACTGAAAGGAGGACCCCCCTTTCCTCTGTAATGGCTCCATCAGCTTTGAGGGGTTCAGTAAAGCCCTTATCATCAACAATAATAATCCTGTCCGTATGCTCCTGTTTCAGGAAAAGTATATCCCCTTCCCCCATACCCCACAGAGTTGCTATCCTTGATGGGGCTATACCTTCTGTGCGGTCTGTGAAGAAGGCTACAATGCCATCGTACGGTTTAAGGATGTCAGGATAAATCATGAGAAAATCTGGTGCTATCCATGTAGTTTTATTACTTCAGTATTATATCAAAAAGGAGATCAAACTGGCATTACCGGGATTTAAGCCCGGGATTGCCCTTAGAAAAAATCAAGCTCCTGAATACATCCCGGTGTTGATAAAAAGGTCCTGAGATGGTATGATTAATCATACCGCTGGATGAGGAGAGTGTCTTTCAGGATATAATTTCAGTAACTCTATTGTTGGTACCTATTATGTCAAAAAGAGTCAAAACCCTTATCTTTGATCTTGACGGCACACTTGTGGATACCTCAAGGGACATAACAGAGGCCATAAACTATGCGATAAAGCCCCTGGGGATAAGACCCCTTACCGTGGAGGAGACCATCGGGCTTGTTGGCGAGGGGATCACGAGACTCATTGAGAAGGTACTTGGTGAGAAGACCGGGTACAGGGACGAGACAATCAGCAGGTTTCTTGATTATTATTCAAGGAATCTGACCAGATACTCCCATCTCTACAGGGGTGTGAAAGAGACCCTGCAGAGACTGAGGGATTATAAAAAGGTGGTTGTTTCAAACAAGAGGGAGGCCCTCTCAAGGAGGCTCCTTGAAGAGCTTGGCATAGCCTCCTTCTTTGACCATATCCTTGGCAGTGATAGCACACCTGAGAAAAAGCCCTCTCCCATGCCGGTTCTGAAGGCGCTGGAACTAACCGGTGCAGCCCCTGAGGAGGCATTGATGATTGGTGACAGCAATCTTGATATCCAGGCGGCCCATGCAGCAGGAGTCAGGGTGGTGGCTGTACTGTATGGATACAGGCCCTATGAGAAGCTGAAAGAGGCTGACTATTTTATCAGGGAACAGCTGGGGGAACTCCTGGAAATATTAAATCCTTTTCCCCCTTCAGCAGGGGCAGGCAAAAAAACCTGATGCAATACACCTGGACTCGTACAATTTAACGACGGCATTTTCCACTTTTTCTGGATTACTTCTCCTCGTAGAAGACAAATTCCACCCTCCTGTTTTTTGCCCTCCCCTCCTCTGTATTGTTTGAGGCGATGGGATGGGTATCAGCAAAGCCTGCTATGTTTATCCTCTTCACATCTACACCCTTCTTCATCAGGAACCGCAGTGCTGAATAGGCCCTTGCTGCGGAGAGCTCCCAGTTTGAGGTATATCTTCCACCACTAACGGGAAGGTTATCCGTGTGGCCTTCAATGGAGACCCTGCTTGGAAACCTCTTCATGATCTGTGCAATCTTCTCAAGTATGGGATAGGCCTGGGGCTTCAGCTCTGCTGTGCCTGAACTGAAAAATATCCGTCCTCTCACCCTCAGCACAACCCCTCGTGGGGTGTTCTCTATCTCCACATCCCTTTCAAGACCATGCTCTTTTACCATCTCCTGCAGCTCCTGCTGGATGAGGTAGTTTGTGTTTTTCAGGGCTGATGTTGCAAGGGGCTTTTCAAACTCCGTGGGTTTGCTGGTGTGCTGGAACATACCGGTGCCTGTGGGCATGAAGCCAAGGGCCTGCTGGATGGAGCCCATGGCATCACGAAACTTCACTATGTCCATATTTGCAAAGGACAGCAGCAGTATGAAGAATGTAAGAAGCAGTGTGGCCATGTCAGAGAATGTGGCCATCCATGCCGGTGCGCCTCCTGAGTCAGTGGATGATCTTTCCTCTTCCTCCATCCTATCTCCTTGTCTTTCTCATCTTTGGCGATAGATAGGCCATCAGTTTGTCCTCAAGGATTGACTGGTTGATCCCCTTCGTGATACCCTCAACCCCGCTGACTATGATGTCCATGAGGAGCTTTTCGTTCTTTGTCCTTTCCTCAAGCTTCTCTGCAATGGGGTTGAAAACCAGAAAGGCCATCACCGCACCATAGAATGTGGTCAATAGTGCTACTGCCATGGCAGGACCAATGGTGGAGGGATCGTTCATTGTCCTCAACATCTGGACAAGACCGATGAGCGTTCCAACCATTCCCATGGCAGGAGCCGTGGAACCCATGAAACGAAAGACCTTCTGCCCCGTCTCATGTCGTTTATGTAGCGATGCCTTCTCAATCTTCAGTGTCTGTATGATCTCCTGTGGTTCCACACCATCCACAGCCATGCGTATACCCCTTGCAAGAAAGGGATGGTTTATCTTCTCGTTCTCAAGGGCAAGGAGTCCGCCTTTTCTTGCCTTTGCAGCGAGGGTCACGATCTGTTTTATCATTGTATCAGGCGGCTCCGTCCTGTCAAAGAAGGCATTCATTGCCACATTGATTGCACCAAGCACCACCTCCAGCTTTTGCATGATCAGGGTTGCCATTACGGTACCACCTACCACAATCATAAGACCCGGGATGTTGATAAAGGCTGAGATGGGGCTTCCCATCAGGATAGATATAACGATTAATGCGAATCCACCGATTATTCCGATAATGGTGGCTATATCCAAGACAACACCTCCTGTGTCTCCTGTTTCTTTCTCAAGAGCGCTCTTTATATTTATCGGATGGAGGATTATAAAACTTTAATAAAGTTCAGTGGTGTCCAAAATAATTTTACTTTATCTATAACAAGGCAGGGTGCCGAAGAAAAATAAGCACCACACCTTATTTACAGTAAGCAGTAAGCAGTGAGCAGTAATAAAGGCCCAGAG
>DROX01000255.1 GCA_011321725.1 Nitrospirota bacterium
AACTCCTTGTCACCTCTGAGAGGAGACCCATCGTGCTCTTCAGAAAAAGACCTGACTGCAGCCTCCCCGAGGATATAGCACCCAATAACAGCCACCTTGGCTTCATGCTGCCCTATACACCACTACACTACCTCCTCTTTGCATATCCCCGGGGGAAGGATGGGGAGGGGCACCACTTCCATGCCCTTGTGATGACAAGCGGCAATATATCGGAGGAGCCCATAATCCATGAAAACGAGACAGCCATGCAGAGGCTTTCCCACCTTGTGGATGCCTTTCTCTTTCACAACAGGGAGATCTATATGCGTGTTGATGACTCAGTGATAAAGGAAGGGACATTCATAAGAAGGGCAAGGGGATATGTCCCCGAGCCAGTGGTACTCTCCAATACAGGTCCCGAGGTGCTTGGCGCAGGTGCTGACCTCAAGAACACCTTTACACTCACAAAGGAGACCTATGCTGTGATAAGCCAGCATATCGGGGATATGGAGAACCTTGAGACCCTCCAGTTCTACGAGGAGGTACTGAAGAACCTGAAGGGTCTCTACAGGATTGAACCCCTTGCCATCGGCTGTGACATGCACCCTGAATACTTTACGACAAGGTGGGCCGAAAGGCAGGGGCTTCCCGTCACACATATACAGCATCACCATGCCCATATCGCGGCTGTCATGGCAGAGCATGGCCTCAAAGAGCGGGTATTGGGTGTAGCCTTTGACGGCACAGGCTACGGGACTGACGGCACAATCTGGGGTGGAGAGTTTCTCATCGCAGACCTCAGTGGATTCCAGAGAGCGGCCCATCTGAGGCCGATAAGGCTGCCAGGTGCTGAGGCAGCCATCCGGAAGCCCTGGAGGATAGCGGTATCAGCGCTGAAGGAGATATATGGAAGGGATGCATACCTTTATCTTGAAAGGCTGGGCTATCCTGAACTCTACGGGCGAGAAGAGATAGAGAACATCCTGAAGATAGCAGACTCAAGGGAGTTTTCACCTCCCAGTTCAGGAGCAGGGAGGTACTTTGACCTGGTGTCCGCTGCACTCGGGATTGTCAGGGAAAACACCTTTGAGGCAGAGGCTGCAATGGCCCTTGAATCCCTCACAGTGGATGGTGTGTCCGGGACATACCCCTTTGATCTAATAGAGGGTGAACCAATCATTGTTGACCTCTTCCCATCCATTGAGAGTGTTGTTCAGGATATCCTCAGCAATAAGGAAAAGGGTATAATATCCACAATGTTTCATAATACCATCATAAAGGTTATAATAGATGTGATCGGCATATTAAGCAGGTCCACAGGGATCAGGGATATAGCGGTCTCAGGGGGTGTGTTCCAGAACAGCTACATCCTTGAAGGAACCTTACAGGGCCTTAAGAGCCAGGACTATAATGTATTCTTCCACAGGATGGTTCCCCCAAATGATGCCTGCATATCCCTTGGACAGGCCTGCATCCTGAGGGAGATGATGAGATGAAGGAGATGATTGACACCATCCACAGGTTAACAAAGGGGGCCGGCAGGACACTAAAGCTCATGGAGGTCTGCGGAACCCACACGGTGGCAATATTCCGTCACGGTATCCGATCAGTGCTCCCCGAGGGGCTTGAGCTCCTGAGCGGTCCAGGCTGTCCTGTCTGTGTGACCTCCATTGAGGATGTGGACAGGGCCATAGCCCTCTCAATGAAGCCCGATACCATACTCGCCACATTCGGTGATATGATGAGGGTGCCTGGTTCCCGCGGGAACCTCTACAATGCACGCTCTGAAGGGGCCGATGTACGGATTGTCTACTCACCCCATGATGCACTGGAGCTCGCAATAAGGAATCCTGACAGGAGGGTCGTCTTCTTTGCCACAGGCTTTGAGACAACCTCCCCCCTTGTTGCAGCAATACTGTACGAGGCCCAGCTCAAGGATGTGAAGAACTTCTTGATCTACTCTGTACACAAGCTTGTCCCTCCGGCACTCCGTGCGCTCCTGACAGACAGTGAGGTCAAGGTGGATGGCTTCATACTGCCGGGGCATGTAAGCACCATTATTGGTCCCGAGCCCTATGAGTTCATTGCAAGGGATTTCGGGAAACCGGCGGTAATCACGGGTTTTGAGCCGGAGGATATACTCCAGGGCATCCTTATGCTTCTCAGACAGATAGTGTCGGAGGAGGCATCTGTGGAGATACAGTACAGGAGGGCTGTACGCAGGGGCGGTAACAGGAAGGCCATGGAGATGATAGAGAGATACTTCCAGGCCTGCAGTGTCCACTGGCGGGGCATAGGCACTATACCTGACAGCGGACTTTCTCTGAGGCAGGAGTACGAAAGGTTTGATGCCACAAGGGTCTTTGATACAGAGGTGCAGAGCAGCCCGGAGCCAAAGGCATGCTCCTGCGGAGAGGTTTTAAGAGGGATAAAAAGACCGCCCGAATGCCCCCTCTTTGCAAAGAGGTGCACACCTGACAGTCCTGTGGGTGCCTGTATGGTAAGCACCGAGGGCAGTTGCGCTGCCTATTACAAGTACTTCATTTGACAAATTCAAAAACAGCTATCTTCCTTCCATCCCTCAGTGCCTTCCTGGCGTATTTTGTCTCGTAGACCTCGGGGATCCCGCAGTCTCTCTTCAGGAAGCCCTGTTCAATAAAAGTCTCCTCTATTGTCTCCGCATATCCTATGTGGTCAGTGGCCACAACTGCAACACCACCCTTTTTCAGCTTCCTTTTCAGGAGGGATACAAACTCACTGTTGATCAACCTCCTCTTGTGATGCCTCTTTTTCGGCCAGGGGTCTGGAAAGAGTATGTATATGCAGTCTATAGATTCATCACCGAACTGCTCCTTCAGGGCCTCTCTGGTGTCTTTTATGATGAGCCTGATGTTTTCCGGCAGGGGCCTTCTCTTGTTATCATAATCAACCATTCTGCGAATCAGCTTCACCACACCTGAGAGATAAAGCTCAATGCCGATGAAGTTGATATCCCCGTGTCTCCTGGCCATATTGTAGAGGAACTCGCCTGTGCCAAAGCCAACCTCCACATGAAGCGGCGCCTCCCTGCCGAATACAGCCCTTAAATCTACAATCCCTGGTGCGGATATATCAAGTCCGGGTAAAATCCTCTGCAGTGCCTCCTTCTGTGCACTGCTCAGTCTCCCTGCCCTTCTGCCAGAGGTTGTCCTTATCAGCATGGTGCAAGGCTTACAATGGTAATCCTGTTTCGGCCCTTTTTCTTTGAACAGTAGAGCGCCCTGTCTGCCACATCAATGAGGTGTTTTTTCTCCACCACCGTTGAATGGTCCTCAATGGAGGTGACCCCAAGGCTTATGGTTACCTTTATCCTGTTACCATCCAGGACAGGCATCAGTGCCTCCACCTCGCTCCTCAGCCTTTCTGCAACAGAGAGGGCACCCTTCAGGTCTGTCTCAGGCAGTACGATGGCAAACTCCTCTCCGCCGTACCTTGCAGCTATATCCGTGTCTCTGAGGGAATCCCTGATCACCCTGCTGATCTCTTTAAGTACAACATCACCCTGGGGATGGCCATAGGTATCGTTTATCCTCTTGAAATGGTCAATATCAAGCATGATGAGAGATATGGGGTGGTTGTATCTTCTTGCCCTTGAAAGCTCTTTGTCAAGCAGTTCCTGGAAGTAGCGATGGTTGTAAAGCCCTGTAAGACCATCCTTAAGTGCCAGGTCTCTCAGTCTTTCATTGGCTGCTTTCAGTTCCCTTGCCAGCCTCTCTGCCTTTTCTTTTGCCTGCCTCAGCTCTATCACCAGGTACTCGTAGGAGAGGTTGAGCCTGTGAAGCTCCTCGTTCGCCTCCTGCAGGATCTCCGAGTAGGGTTTCATCTCACCAGGTGGTATCTCAAAGACACTGAAGACCTCTATTGTCTTTTCAGCGACCTCATCAATAAAGTCCTCAAGCGTCTCCACTGACAGGGAAAGCTTGTTCGTGAAGATCTCCCTCAGGCTCTTCACCTTCTGCACCGTCATGGTGCCATGATAGATAGAGGATGTTACATCCGCGGCCCTTAGTATGCAGACAGCCCTGTCAGAACCACTGCATTCATGATGTCTTGATATGGGCTGATGGATCTGGGCAGGGATTCCCCACTTCTTCAACATCTCTGAACCAACTACCTGGTGATCAAAACCAAAGATCTTCCTTTCCGCCTCTACAACGGAGAGTTTATTTACCTCCTTCTCATCAAAGACCCTCCTGTACTCGGAAGGCATTGTTATGTACATCACAGCAATACCGATATCCATGAGCAGGGCTGTGACAAAGGTGTTGTCTGAACGGACACCCATCATGCCTGAAAGGATCTCCGCTGCCACCGCCGATGTGATGGCCCTTTTCCAGAAGAGGTCATAGTTAAAACCATCAACACTCTGCCCCTTCATCTCCTTTACTATTACAAAGGAAAGGGCAAGGTTCCTGATGGCATCAAAACCGAGCACACCCACCGCCTTGTCAAGACTGTCAACCCTGTAGGGCAGACCATAAAAGGAGGAGTTTGCCATGCTCAGGACCTTGAATGTGAGGGCTGGATCAGAGGAGATTATCCTTGATAGCTCACTGAAGGAGGTCTTTGAATCCCTCACAGCCTGCAGGATCTTGATCGCCACTGCTGGTGGAGAGGGCAACCTTATCTCATTCCCTGTCAATTCTTCAAGAACACTCATATTCCCATGCACTTTTCAAGAAGGTAAGGCCTATACCATTATCGGCTATCTTCCATCCATGCTTTAATGAACCTCATGGAACCATCCTGTGACGTTGCAGTGACTCGGGCACATACCATCTGTGTATGTTGTAGGTAATACCAATGGGCGAAGGCCTTATCCCCCTGAACCTCGCATGAACTATGGGTAGTGCATCAGGCACGTAGAGAAACACATAGGGCGCATCCTCAGCCAGTATCTCCTGGAACCTATAGTAGATCTTCTTGCGCTTCTGCTGGTCAAATACCCGCCTGCCCTGCTCAAGGAGCCTGTCAACCTCGGGGTTCTTGTAGGAGATAAAGTTGAACTCCTTCTCACCGGTCTTGCTTGAATGCCATATGTCGTACTGGTCAGGGTCAAGCCCTATTGACCAGCCAAGTATCACGGCCTCAAACCGCCTCTTGTCAATGAATTCATTTATGAAGGCACTCCATTCAACAAGCCTTATATTCACCTTTATCCCCACCTGTTTGAGCCTCCACTGCACTATAGTGGCGGTCTTTTCACGGAGGCTGTTGCCCATGTTTGTGAGTATGGTGAACTCAAAGGGGATGCCATCCTTTTCAAGCACACCGTCTCCATCCCTGTCCACCCAGCCTGCCTCCTTCAGGAGTTTCCTGGCCAGCCCTGGGTTGTAATCATAACGCTCCACATTGGGATTATAGGGCCATGTATTTGGCACATAGGGGCCTGTTGCCACACTGCCAAGTCCGAATAGAACAACATCTATTATCTCCTTTTTGTCAATTGCATAGGAAATGGCCTTTCTCACCCTTTTGTCCTTGAAGAAGGGATGCCTGAGGTTGAACCCAAGATAGGTGTAGGCAAACACGGGGTAGCGGAACTTGTTGAAGTTCTTCCTGAAGTACTCCGTGTTGGTCTGGCGTGTGTACTGGATGGGGGTAAGTCCCATCATGTCCACCCCTCCTGCCCTGAGTTCCATGAACATCGTGGACTGGTCAGGGATGATCCTGTAGACATAGTAATCAAGGTAGGGCCGGCCCTCAAAATAATCCGGGTTTGCCTTCAGGGTGAGGCTCTGGCCGGGCTCCCATTTCACAAGAACAAAGGGACCCATCCCCACGGGATGTCTGCCAAAATCCGTCTTTGTAATATCCTTGCCTTCAAGGAGATGCCTTGGAAGGATGGGAAGGTTGCCCCAGCTGCTGAGTGCCGGTGCAAAGGGCTTATCATAGGTTACCCTGAAGGTGTATTTATCTACAACCTCTGCCTTTTTCACCTCCAGGAAATCACCCTTGTATGGGGTGGGGGTCTTCTCACTTATAATCGTCTTGTAGCCAAACATCACGTCATCTGCTGTAAACTCCACACCGTCCGTCCATCTCACACCCTTTCTCAGGTGGAAGGTTATCACACGACCATCATCAGAAATATCCCAGGACTCTGCAAGGTCACCAACAAGTGTGAGATCCGTGTCATACTTGACAAGGCCATTGAAGATAAGCCCTGCCACATCATGGGATGCGCTATCACCAGCAAGCATGGGTACAAGGATGCTCGGCTCCCCGATTGATCCCACAACAAGTGTGCCTCCGTAGGCAGGCCTGGCCTGGCCTGCATCGGGATTGTAACCTCCATGTGCCAGCACCAGGGAACTGATCAGGAGTATTACGAGCAGACAGAGTTTTCGCATCAGTAGATTATACCACGACAGCCTCCTCTTTCGCCCCTTACAGGGCTTCAAATCATATTGGCATGGATTGTCAGATATTACCCGGATCTGGTTGAGAAGAGGCCCGCCCCGACAATCCATAAGCGTATTGTCATCGCCGTGCTTGACACGGCGATCCATGGTCTTTTTAGATTCCCCAGTCAAGCTGGGGAATGACAAGGAGAGAATTGTAATTGTCGGACTTGATCCGACAGTCCAGGGCAAAACAAATGACTGGATTACCAGGTCAATCTGAAAAGGATAAAGGATAAATGTGGTGGGATGGATTCCCGGACCAAGCATGCATTTTGATCTCCTGATCTGGTTGAGGACGGATTTGATCGGAGGGCTTCTGATGACACCGGAATGGATTTGACCACATATGGATGTTTGTGTGATAATTAATTCATGAGATGGATTATCCTTTTGTTGATAACAGCCTCCTTCCTCCTGTCCTGTAGCACAACAGGGGCCTTGAAAACACAGGCAAAGACTGTCAGGCCTGTACAGAAGGAAAGGAAAGAGACAAAAAGGGCATCCACGGGAAAGCAGTTCCAGGAAAAGACACCTGGTGAGGCCTACTACTATTACATGCTTGGCTACAAGGCAGAGATTGAAGGCAGGTGGGAGGATGCACTGGCATACTACAACAGGGCATCCGGGCTTGACCCCTCATCATCCTATCTGAAGGTCCGTATCGGGTACATCCTTTTGAGGATGGGGAAGGTGAAGGAGGCAACAGAGCTTGCCGAAGAGATAGTGAAGACACATCCTGATGATGTGAAGGCGCTGAAACTCCTTGGCCAGCTATACAATGGCCAGAAGAGGAGAGATGATGCAATTGGTGTATACAAGAAGATAATCGCCCTGGATCCCGAGGACACGGAGGCCCATCTCTTCCTTGGCGTACTTTATGCCTCCACCAAGAGATATGACGAGGCAGTAAAGATACTGAAAACCCTTATTGAAAGGAAGCCTGACAACCTGATGGCCCTGTACTATCTGGCATCCATCTATCTTGACAAACGTGACTACCAGAATGCAGAGCTATACTTCAGGAAGTGCCTTGATATAAAGCCTGACTTTGATACCGCCTATTTCAATCTTGCCCTTATTGAGGAGCTCCGGGGCAATGCCGAGAAGGCGATAGAATACTACCAGAAGGCATCAAAGCTGAACCCCCATAATCTTGAGGCAAGGGAGCGACTATCGCGCATGTATATCAAGAAGAAACGCATAGGCGAGGCGATCAAGGAGCTTGAAAAACTGAGCCATGACCTGCCGAAGAACATTGAGATACACAAAAGACTGGGGCTTCTCTACATGGACCAGAAACAATACGAAAAGGCGATTGAGGAGTTCCAGATCGTCAAGGAGGCTGAGCCCCGTGATGTGGTTGCAAGGTACTACATCTCTGTAGCACTTGAACAACTCAAACGGTATGAGATGGCAATAAAGGAGATCAAGGAACTACTGGATATGGATCCGAAGAATCTCAATGCATTGTTGCACCTTGCCTACCTGTACTCTGAGACAGAAAACTACGAGGAGTCAATCAAGACCTATGATGAACTGCTGCGCATTGAAAAGAAGGCGGAGTTCTACATCTACAAGGCAATAAACTACCTAAGGCTGAAGAGATACAGGGAGGCAGAGAAGACACTTCTGGAGGCTGTAAAGCGCTATCCCGAAAATGCCGAGGTCTATTTTAACCTTGCCATTGTATATGAAAAGATGGACAGGTTTGATGAGATGGTCAGATACCTGAAGAAGACGATAGAGCTGAACCCCGAGCATGCTGATGCCCTGAATTACCTTGGATACAGCTATGCTGACCGGGGGGTGAATCTTGAAGATGCACTGGATTTGATCAGGAGGGCACTCAAGCTCAAACCGGACAGTGGCTATATAATAGACAGCCTGGCCTGGGTATACTACAAGCTCGGCAGATACGAGGATGCGCTCAGGGAACTCAAAAGGGCCCTCGGGTATGTAAATGATGACCCCGTACTGTACGACCACCTTGGTGATGTCTATCTCAAGCTTGGTAGAAAAGAAGAGGCCCTGGAGGCATACAAAAAGGCATTAAAGTACCATAAAAAAGAGGAAGGCATAAAAGAAAAGGTAGAGAAGAAGATCAAAGAACTGACCAATGAGGCTAACCCTTAAATCCCCTGCCAAGATAAACTGGTTTCTCCTTGTCACGGGAAAACGTTCAGACGGATACCACAACATCTTCAGCCTTATGCAGAAAGTATCACTCTATGACACCCTTGTCTTTGAGACCTCAGAGGATAAAGAGATACACCTGGTCTCAGAGATGGGTATCCCTGAAGAGGACAACCTCGTCTACAGGGCTGCCACCTTCCTGAAGAAGGAGAGGGGATGCAGCATGGGGGCAAGGATTACACTCCACAAGGAGATCCCCCTGGAGGCAGGCCTTGGCGGAGGAAGCAGTAATGCTGCCACTACACTTATTGGGTTAAACATGCTCTGGGAGCTAAATCTCCCTGTGGACACCCTGATCTCCATAGGGTCAAGAATCGGCTCTGATGTCGCCTTTTTTATCACAGAGGGTCCCTCATTAGTGGAGGGGATGGGTGAAAGGATCACCCCCATCGGGATGGGCGGTGGGTTACCCCTTTATATTCTTATTGTTAAACCTCCCTTTGGTGTATCCACGGCAGAGGCATACAGGGGTCTCAGTTCATACAGCAGGGTTGACAGAAGCCTTGTTGAACTCTTTCTTGATGCCATTAAGAGGAAACGGTACAATCTTCTATCAGGGGTATTACGGAACGATCTTGAAGGGCCTGTGCTCCTGCGGTATCCTCAACTGAAGGAGATCAAAGACAGGCTCTCAGGTACAGGTGCCATTGGAACCCTCCTATCAGGCAGTGGGTCATCGCTCTTTGCAGTCTATGATGAAAGGGATGAGGCTGAAAGGGCCCTAAGACTTTTCAGGGAGAGTTTCTGGTGCAGGATTGTACAGCCTCTTTAGTCTTACAGGGTCAGGAGGGCCTCCATCTCAGCAGCCTCTGCCATTGATATCTCTTTGATCCTTGAAAGCCTCACATCATCAAGGTTCAGCTCAAGCAGTACGGCATCAAGCTCATCAGACCAGTATCCATCATCCTCAAACCTGGGGAAAAACATCCTTGAAAGACCCTCTGAGAGTGAGACAACGGCAACTGTTTCCCTGAAATCCCTGCAAAGGGAAGGACTATGGTGAAATCTAACAGTGGCAATAATCTCCTCATTCAGCCTTGCCGAACTCAGATAGCTGTATCCGGCCTCGGTATGATCAATATCAAAAAAGGCCTTCTCCGTTGCCAGGATGTCTTCATTATAGATAAGTTGCAGATAACTTTCAGAATCAATGCTCAGAAAGACAACCCTGCCGATATCATGCAAAAGCCCCGAGACAAATGTTACAGCCCTGTCAACATTGGATATCTGGTCAGCAATGTTTGCCGCAATAATGGCCACCTCACAGGAGTGTTTCCAGAGGTTGCTGACTATGCTGCGTTTTGTCTTGTCAAGAAGTTTGAATGTGGTCGCACCAAGACATATGCCCTTGACGAGATCGTACCCGAGGAACATCACAGCCTGTTCAATGGATATTATCCTGCCGGAGTGTCCAAAATAGGGGGAGTTGGCCACCCTGAGTATCCTCTCTGTTATTGCCTGGTCATACTTTATGATTTCCGCGATATCGCAAAAGGTTGAATCCTCATCCTGAAGTACATCGTAGAGACGTTTCAGGATCACCGGCAGAGTCGGTAATGCCTTCAGTTTCTTGATCTTACTCATTGAAACCAAGTTGTTCATCTATATCACTGTCCTTGAAAAGCCTCTCAAGATCAAGCAATATTATCAGTCTGTCATCAAGCTTTCCGATCCCCTTGATATATTTTGAGTTTATCCCGCCTGTGATTGCCGGTGCAGGCACCACAGTATCAGAGGAGATCCTGAGGACCTCTGACACAGCATCAACAATCATACCGATGGTCCTGCCCTTTATATCCATAACCATGATCCTTGTGTCCCTGCCTATCTCTGTATCTACAAGGCCGAACCTCTTCCTCAGATTTATTACCGGAATCACCCTGCCTCTCAGGTTGATCACACCCTCAACATAGTGTGGCGCATTTGGCACCCTTGTAATCTCTACCATCCTGTTTATCTCCTCCACATTCAGGATGTTGACACCGAACTCCTCATCTCCAAGACGAAAGGTAACAAGCTGCAACAGCTCGTCACTGCCCTTTTTTTCCTCTACGACAGCCTCCATATCAATACCTCCTTGGATAGAATCTGATATTGTGACGGTATCCTATTAGATATATCGTCCATTTTTGAGATTTCTTTAATCTTCTACATAATACTCTTTCCTCCATTGTCAGCACCAACTGTCAGGGATGCTAACACTTTTTGTTCAGCCTCTCCTTTTTCCTTTTCATCCCCCTTCACTATCTCCTCTTTCAAAGGGGGCCCACCTGATATATTGAACCAGGATACAATTGTCTTAAGTTCCGTAGCCATCCTCGTCAGGTCTTCGGCAGCACTATTAATCCGGGCAACTGCCTCTCGTGACGAGTTTGAAACAGTTGTTAGATTTTCCATTCCTGTAGAAAGCTCCTCAACAGCAGCTGACTGCTGTTCCGTGGCAGTGGCTATGGACTGTACCATCTCAAGACACCTCTCGGAGGCATCCACGATTCCCCTAAGGGCCTCCTTTGCCCTTTCCGCCAGACCTACACCATCTTCAGCACGTTTTTTACCCTCTTGCATGCTTGATACCGCCCTATCCGTATCCTTCTGGATTCGCACTATCATAGTGGATATCTCATCAGTGGCCTTTGCAGTACGTTCTGCAAGTTTTCTAACCTCATCAGCCACCACAGCAAATCCCCTCCCCTGCTCACCTGCCCTTGCAGCCTCAATAGCAGCATTAAGGGCAAGGAGATTCGTCTGGTCAGCTATGTCATTAATCACGTTTACAATCTCGCCAATCTGTTTACTGCTGTCCCCAAGCTCCTCAATAGTACGGGCAGACTCTTCAACGGATCTTGCTATCTCAAGTATGCCACTTACCGTCTCTTCTACTACTGATTTACCTTTTTCAGCCTCTGAAAGAGAAAGTTTGGCTGCATCAGCAGACTGGGATGCATTCTTTGCCACATCCATGATCGTCTGGGACATCTCCGTGGCAGCTGTAGCAGCCTGTTCAATCTGTCCTGCCTGCTCCTCAATACCCGAATATATTTGTGATGTAGAGGCTGAGGTCTCCTCTGTATTTCCAGCAAGATTTGAAGAGATATCATTTATCTTTCCGACCATCTCCCGGAGTTTTTTTATCATGTTGTTAAAGTCCATCGCCATGTCACCCAGCTCGTCATCACTCAACACCCTTATTTCTGTTGAGAGGTCTCCCCTTGAAACCCTTTTTATCCCTATTCTGACATCCTTAATAGCGCGAAGAAGCCTTCTGACGATGATTGCGGCAACAACCCCAGACAGTATTGCCGAGAGAAGTGTGATTATCAACATGGTGACTTTCACCCTACTTGATTTCCTGTTAAGTGTCTTCATCTCCTCAGCCTGTTCCTTCATGATCAGTTCATCCATCCTGTTCAGTATCTCCATCAGTGGGCGGTCAACCCCTTTCACTGCCCTGTCAAGTATCCTGATATCCCCTGTCTTCTCCATTATCTTCTCAAGGTCTGGTATGCTCTCCCTGTAGAGATTCAGCTTTGAAAATGCCTGGCGGAGCAACTCACCCTCCTTTTCATTGTCCATCAGTTCTTCGTACCTCTTCAGCGCCTCTTGAAGCTTTCTTACATGTTCGTACCAGGCCTGTCTGTACTTGTCCTTGCCCCTTATGAGATAGTTTTTGTACTCATGCACAGCATACTGAAGCTGTACCTTTGCCTCCATCGCTGACTCCATCTGACCGCCGAGCACCCTATTCAGACGGGTAAATTCTTCTATAAGATTTTCCAGACTGAAATAGAAGACCATTGTAACCGCCACAAAAACGGTTATCAGACCGCCCACAAGGGCACCAAGCTTCCTTGACACTGTCAATCTCATCTCACCCTCCTAAAGATGTAATTAATATATTCACTAAACCCACAACTTTATATTTCCTCTATCGTCCATAATCTGAAAAACTTTAGGGCGTTTGATAAATTATCCTCTCTTCGTAATAAGGGATATGCTGATATGGAACTTGCTCAAGAGAGGCCTTATTATCTGTTTTGTGATGAGCACAAATAAAGAAAGATATTAAGGGTCAGCTGAAAGAAGGAATCATTTCATAAGAAATCTGGACGAAGGGGTTGGATGAATCCGTCGGCCAGAACGGCCGACGGATATGGGTTCAGTCCTACACTATCTCCACCAATTTGATCTCAAAGATCAGGTCTTTACCTGCAAGTGGATGGTTTGCGTCAAGCGTTACTGTATCCTCTGTTACATCTGTGACAAGCACATTTGTTACCATCCCGTTTGGCGTCCTTACCTGTAACTCCTGACCGGTAACAGGGTCAATATCAGGAGGGATCTGTTCTCTGCTTATGGTAATAACAAGTTCTTCTCTTCTTGGACCATATGCATCATCAGAAGATATCTGAACTGTTTTTGTCTCTCCCACATCCATCCCCAGCACTGCATCTTCAAAGCCCGGGATAAGCATCCCGCTCCCGATGGTAAATTCCAGAGGGTCTCTTTCAAGGGATGAGTCAAAGACAGTGCCATCCTCAAGAAAGCCACTATAGTGGACCCTCACCGTGTCTCCTTCCTTTGCCTTGGCCATTTCTTTCTCCTTTCAAAAATAATTAACCCTCTGAGGGCCTCTTTAAGGATACCATAAAATGGTATCATCAAACAACAAGCTCACATCCCCTTTTCAAGCCTTTCTATCAAGAACTCGGGCAGCCCGGCACGCCTCATCTTCTCCTGGGTAGAGCTGATATCATAGCCTACCCTGACAATCCTGGCCGACTCATCTGTGATAATCCCGTATGCAGCTTTCGGATTCCCGTCCCTTGGCTGTCCGACACTGCCGACATTGATAATGTATCTGCAGGAGTCCTTGAGTGCTATCTCGTCACGATGTATCACGATCTCACCTGAAGGGAGCCTCTCAATGATGAAGGGAACATGGCTGTGACCGATAAGGCAGATGCGCTCCTTGAAATACTGAAAATTCACCTCTGCATCATAAAGGGTGAGGATGTAGTTCCATGCATCAGGTTGCCTTGGTGAGGCATGCACAAGGAAGAGGCTTTCCGAATCCATGACCTTTACTATACTTAATGACTGAAGAAACTCCAGATCCTCATCTGATAATTGATCTCTCGTCCATTCAATGGCAATACGGGCATTATAGTTGAAATAATCAGTGGGTGTATAACCAATCACAGCCCAGTCATGGTTTCCTGCAACAGAGTGGAGACACCTCTTTTTCACCAGGTTGATACACTCCCCTGGGTCAGGGCCATATCCCACTACATCCCCCAGGAAGAGGATCCTTTCAATATCCCTTCTGTCAATATCCTCCAGAACGGCGCGGAGGGCCTCAAGATTGGAATGGATATCCGAGATCACAGCATATTGAAACACCCCTCCCATAAGGAAATTTTACTATATATGAAGGATATTGTAAAGCAGGATAAGACCCCCTGTCCAGTCCGGAAAATCAGGAGCTTAGCATCTTCTTCTTGATAACAAGAATGGGACTGCTTATCTTTTTCATTACACTATTGGCTACACTGCCCATAAGCAGTCTGCTCAGCCCTGTTCTGCCCTCGCTCCCGAGGATTACAATCCCTGGATTGACATCCCTGCAGACCTGGACCAATGTATCGCTTATTGAGCCCTCCTTTACAAGCCCTGTACACCTGATGCCCATATCCTTTGCCCCTTTAACAATACGCTGAACATTCTCCCTTGCCCTGACAAAGAAGCTCTCCAGAAGCTCTGGTGCATGTATCTGCAATACCTCATTAAAGTCCACCACAGTCAATACATACAAAGTGCCACCGAATCTTTTGGTCAGTAATAGTGCATCCTCCTCTGCACCTTTGTTCTTCTCGGAACCATCTGTGGCAAGCAACAGCCTTTCAAAGGGTCCCGGAAGAAATGTATCGGTGACTACAAGACAGTTACCACTGCAAAACCCTATTATTTCTCCTGTTATGTGGATAACGCCGCTCTTCAGTCCCTTTGAAAGCACAACAAGATCAGGCCTGAGTGAATCAATAGACCTTTTTATCTCATCAAGGGGGATGCCGATCTTTACAATAACATCCTCACATCTGAGTCTGGTATGGCTGATTTCAGCACAGATTGTCTCCCTTGTTTCTTCTATGAAATCACTCTTCACTGCCTGGGCAACCTTGCCAATAACACCGATGGTCCTGGTTGTATCCCTTACAGCAGACTCATCAATCATGCTGAGAACCCTTATATGTGCCCCGATCATATCTGCCCAGAATTCGGCTGCACTCAGCAGGTCCTTTCTCATGCGTGCATCATCTATGACCAGTATCTCTTTCATCTCCCTGGACTGACGACTTTATTTTATCATAAAAAAAGAGGCATGCAGAAATCATCTGCATGCCTTCAGACTGGGGGGCGAAAGATACCGAGAAAGGAGGTGTTTATCACTTCGCAAGTATCTTGTACCAGATCTCAACACTTGTAAAAATAATGACCAGCATCAGGGAGTACCTCAGGACAAGTGCCGGCGTCTTCTTGCTCACCATACTGCCAAGCTGTGCAGAGGGAATTGAGCTGATAATCAGGGCAAGTGCAAGTAGCCAGTCAACCTGACCTGTGGCCATCTTACCAATGGCACCCATCACCGCGCCTATAAAGACTATACCAAGGCTCGTTCCAATGGTAACCCTGATGGGGATTTTCAGGATGTAGATCATTACGGGTATCAGGATAAATCCACCTCCTGCACCAACCATACCTGCCAGTGAACCGATTATGAAACCCAGGATGATCGCAAGTATCCTGTTGAACTCTATGCTGTCAGGATCGGTTATATTTTCAGCATCCTCTGTCCTTGGGGGAATGAACATCATCACGGCTGCGATCACGGCAATCACACCAAAGGCAACCATGAGAAGTTCGTTACTCATGTATTTTGAGATGGTAGAACCGAATCCAGAGCCGATGGCCATTGCCACACCAAGGGAGAGCATCAGCTTCATGCTTACAAATCTGTTCTTCCTGTGTCTGATTACACCTGAAAACGATGCAAACACAACCTGTATCATTGAAAGCCCTGCAACGGCCTTCATGCTGAGCGCACCAACCCCGAGAAGCTTTGGCACCATCAGCATGAGGGGGATCATAATTATGGCGCCCCCGAGCCCAAGGAGCCCTGAAAGGAATCCACCAAACAGCCCAAGAATCAACAGTACAATAAACATAGCCATTTTATCGCCTCCTTATTTGCCTTCCACGGGATTTGTAGTTAGATGCATCATCTCCTGCCTCTTCTTTGAGAGGTCTTTATGTTCCAGGCCTTCCTCTGACTCCCTGATTATCTGCAGTGCCAGCTCATAGTCGCCATGCTGCGCCACTGCAGCTGCCGCCATCTCATCCTCAAACCTTTTTATTATTCTTCTTAAAAATCTCATCTCTATCCTCCTTTAAAAGTGGTTTCTCAGACCCTTGCCGGTCTGGACATTGTTACAACCGGTCTTGATATCTTCCTTCTCAGTTTCTTGAAGCTCAGCTTCCTGTCACTGTCCATCAGTGAAGGACTGAGGATCACGATCTCAAGGGTTGGATTGTTCTGGAGAATCTTCTCAATGGCTGAAATAACCTCATCAGTGCTCCAGCTGTGTTCTGTCACGAGACCGCCTCCCTTTGACATGGACTGAAGTACCCTCACCTTCTGGCTGGCATCCTTTTTTATCCTTTCATCTCTCTCTGAAAGGATCTGCCTTGCAGTGCCAAGATCACCATGCTGTGCCATTGCCGCAGCTGACATCTCATCCTCAAGCCTCCCGAGCCCCTCCCTGTTATAATGGAAGAGGACAAACACACCACCTTCAGATATCCTTGCCAGCTCTGCTGCATAGCTGAAGCCTTCACCGAAGTCAGCTGATTCACCCTTTGTTACAAAGAGCACCCTGCTTTTCACTGTCTCACCTCCTTTATTTATCTGAATTTCCTCTTTCCCTTACCCGTTCGCTTTTATATATCTCAATATACGTGCCAGGATATAACTATTTGATTTTCAAAGGTTTTTAATATCCAAGAATACGGATGAGTGTTTCAGATTTGAACGCACCTGAACAGCTGGACATGAATAGGGATGAAAAGGGGATTACAGGAAGGTATTGAGGCAGAACAGCCCCTGCAGTGCATGCTTTTCATTGAATAAAGCGCTAAGGTGGCTTGCGGTGACAAGGATAGTGAGAGTCATCCTGGTCAGAGAAGAGAAAACTTATGCTCTCAGGCAAGGAGAGGGAAAAGGATGTGCTGGAAAGGCGTTGAGGGGCTTTGAAGGACAAAGCCCCTCAACTTTAAATTACTCCTCTTTCAGTATCCTCCACAGGCTGGTCCTTGAGATACCAAGCATCTCTGCAGCCTTTGTCCTGTTACCATCAACAAGCTCAAGCACCTTCTGGGCGTACTCCCTTGTAAGCTCATCTACGGTTTTTATGGTCTCAGGAGAGACTGTTTCAATTTTGAACAGCTGCATGCTCACGGGCAACGATTCGGGTCTGATATACGGGGTCTTTTCCAGAATCACTGCCCTTTCAATGATATTCTCCAGCTCTCTTACATTACCAGGATAGCTATAGGACTTGAGTATCTCCATGGCCTCTCTTGTGAAGCCCTTGATATTCCTGTTGGCTGACCTTGCATGCTTCTGGAGGAAATATCTGCTCAGCGGAGGTATATCCTCCCTCCGTTCCCTGAGCGGTGGGATGTATATCTCCATCACATTAAGACGGTAATAGAGGTCCTTCCTGAACCTGCCCTTTTCAATCAGATCCCTGAGATTCTGATTGGTGGCAGCAATGAATCTTACATCCACCTTTATTGGCCTTGTTCCACCCACCCTGAAGAACTCCTTGTCTTCAATTACCTTCAGGAGTTTGGCCTGCAGCACAGGTGGCATCTCGGCTATCTCATCAAGAAAAAGGGTACCCCTATGGGCAATCTCTATAAGGCCCTTCTTGGTGGTAACAGCACCTGTGAAGGCACCCTTCTCATGACCAAAAAGCTCGCTTGCAAGGAGTTGCTCCGTAAATATGGCACAGTTGATTGCAAGAAAGGGTTCATTTCTTCGCATGCCGGTGTAATGGATCAGTTTTGCCACAAGCCCCTTCCCTGTCCCACTCTCACCTGTGATTATCACGTTACAGTCAGACTGGGAGATGCTCTTTATAATATCAACAATCTGGAGCATCTTCTTACTGCGAGCGATAAATGTGGGCAGGTCCCTGTCTATTCCAAGGGATGTCCTGAGTGCTATGTTCTGGTTCTCAAGGCTTTTTTTTTCAAAAATCTTTCTTATCTTCAGGATCAGCTCATCAAGATTGAAGGGCTTTGTTATGTAATCAAAGGCACCCCTCTTCATGGCCTCCACAGCAGAGTCAATACTGCCAAAACCCGTAATGATTATCACCTCTGTCTCTGGCCATTCATCCTTAATCCGTTCAAGCAGCGTTATTCCATCCATTCCAGGCATCTTGATGTCTGTTATCACCACATCAAAATGCTCCTCCTTGAGTCTTTCCATGGCTGCAGCACCATCAGCAACGCCTGATACAGTATACCCTTCTTTTTCAAGGGCATAAATCAGGTGCTTGAGCGTGATCTGTTCATCCTCTGCTATTAGTATCTTAAGGCTCATATACCCCTTGGCAAATATATGGTAAAGGTTGTACCTCTCTCATTACTTGTTGCCTCTATCCTGCCAAAATGGTTCTTGATTATATTATAAACTATTGACAGACCAAGACCTGTGCCCTTGTCCTTGGTGCTGAAAAAGGGATCAAATATTTTATCAATATACTCAGCAGGGATGCCAGGGCCTGTATCCGTGACCTCTACCTTCACAACATCCTTCTCATCATGAATCCTCACCGTTATTTCACCTTCTCCCCTCATCGCATCAATAGCATTTGAAAAGAGGTTAACAAAGACCCTCTCCATCTGCCCCGGATCCACGGATATATAAACCTCCTCAGGTGCATGGATGGAAAATCTGACCCCTGTCTCAGGGTATATCTTCTCTATCTGCTCATAGACCCCCCTGATAAGCTCAGGCAGGTTTACTCGCATCTTCTCGGGCTTCTTTTCCCTGGCAAACTCCAGCAGGTCTCCCACAATCTTCTTTACCCTCAGGGTCTGGCTAAGGATATCCTCCACTGTTTCTTTTATAATACCCTCACTGGTTCCCTTTACCTCTCTCGCAAGTATCTGTGCAGAGATGTGGATATTGTTGAGAGGGTTGTTCAGTTCATGGGCAACACCAGAGGCAAGTGTCCCTATTGCGGCAAGTTTCCTGTGTCTGATCAACTCTTCCTCCTTCTTGATTAGCTGTACCTCCCTGTCCCTTAGCGCCTCTGCCATGCTGTTGTAGGTCCTGATGAGGGTACTGACCTCATCCTTGCCGGAAGGAAATGGCAGCGGGGAATAAAAACCCTCGCCTGTCTTCTCTATGGTTACCATCAGCTCGTTAAGTCTCTTGACGATATTCTGGGTTACCCTGAAGAGGGCTATAAAGCCAAAGAGAAAGGCAAAGGGGAAGACGACCAGGATGCCTATCTCGGATGCCTTAATCACATACTGGACCCTGTAGCGGGCTGCCTTGTCAATCTCTCTGGAGATATCAATGATCTCCTCACCTGAGCTGCGCAGCTTCTTGACCTGATCGTTGATCTCTTTGAGATGGGTAACAAGCCTGCCATCCCCTCTAAGTGAAAATATCTTTTTCAGCACCGTAATGGTCTGTACAGGGTGTTCCAGAAAGGTAGACTCCATGACAGGTACGAAGTAACTGTACCTGTCTGAGTAACCTTTAAGCTGCCTGATCTCCCCGATTGTTAACCTTGCCAGCTCTGTTATGTAGCTGAAGCGGTCCTCGTACTCACCTATCTTGCCAGCAAGCCTTATGAGATTCCTGTCCTTGGGATTCAAACCCTTGAATGTCGTGATCAGCTGTTTTGTTTCGGCAAGATACTGGTTTATCTTCTCAACCTCTGTAAAATCACCGTAGAGGAAGAAGTTCTTCTCATGCCGCCTTATCTGTAGGGTCTTTGTCCGGATGCTGTCCGAGAGCTCAAGAAAGGTAAAATCCCTGCGGGCCTCAAAAAAATCAAACATAGCCAGCGTACCGAATAAGGCCACTATGGCAAAGCTGGCAGAGAATATGAGTATGATCTTCTTCTTGATAGACATGATTTTTTATTTTAACTCTTTTAGCAGAAAAGCTGCATCGCCTTGATAGACAGGGCTCGGTTGATTTACAGTATAATACATACGGACCGTACAATGGCCATTATGAAGATCAAAGGACTAAATAGCCTCAGTTTCAAATTCAGTTTTATCGTGGGGGTAATCCTCTTTCTCTTCTCAACGCTCCTTTCCATGATACTTTACTATTACCTGAGAGCACACGCCATTGAGAATGCAGAGAGAAAGACCCTGATTATAATGACCTATGTCAAGGCTATTGGTGATTATGTAAAAGACTCCTTCAGGCCAAGGATGCTTGAGATCATCTCAAGGTTAGACCCTGAGGATGAATTCCTGGTTGAATCAATCTCCACCACGCATGTGAATATGGAGATAATGAAAAAATTCAACAAGGATATACATGACTATGTATACAAAAGGGTCTCTGACAGACCCTTGAACCCCCAACACCGGGCTGACAGTTTCCACATGAAGATGATAGAGTATTTCAGAAAGCATCGTGACAGAGATTCCTGGCACTCCATTGTAAAACTTGACAACAGGGAGACCCTTGTCTATGCCCGTCCTGTAATAAGCAACAAGGGATGTCTCCTGTGCCACGGAGAAAAGGAGAGGGCACCTGCTGCAATAGTCAAAAAATACGGCAGGGATGGCAACTTCGGCTGGCAGGCTGGCAGGATAGTGGGGGTTGAGACCGTCTCAATCCCAATGGATAAAACATTTGAGTATCTCCGGGGTATTGCATTGAGCACCTTTCTGTTTGGACTGGTAACACTGGGAGCCCTCTTTTTTGCAATCTATGAGACCTTTACACAGCTTGTGACCCGCCCCATAGGGAGGCTCTCAAATGTCTTCAAAGGGATAGTCAGTGGTTCATTACCCCTTGGCAAGGACATTGACGTTACAAACAAGGATGAGATAGGTGAACTCACAGAATCCTTTAACATACTGGCAAGACACCTCCATGAGGCACAGGAAAGGCTGAAGAGAACGGCAAGGATTGAAAGGCAGATGATGGAAACAGAGAAGCTTGCTGCCCTTGGACAGCTCTCGGCAGGCATAGCCCATGAGATAAACAATCCCATTGGTGGCATAAAGCTCTGCTTCAACAACCTGATCAATACAGAGATGGATGAAGAAACCAAACAGCAGCACATAGAGGTGGTACAGTCAGGGCTGGACAGGATCCAGGCGATAGTAAAACAGCTGCTTGAATTCTCAAGGAACACTCCCCTCAACATCACGCCTGTAAAGGTAGACTCCATCATAGACAATGTACTGAAGATCTCGGAGTATACAATATCAAAAAAGGGCATAAAGATAGAGAGAGACTCCTCACCCGATATACCAACGCTTTGGGTTGACTCAAACAAGATGGAACAGGTACTCCTGAACATAATAATAAATGCCATACAGGCGATGGATGAAGGTGGCACCCTGACCATCAAAACCTGGTTAGAGGGTGAAAGATGCAATATATCAATATCTGACACAGGCAGGGGCATCCCCGGGGATATCATCTCCAGGATATTTGACCCCTTCTTTACCACAAAGGAGGTGGGAGAGGGTACCGGGCTCGGGCTTACCGTAAGTAAGGCCATTGTGGAACAACATGGCGGTTCAATAGAGGTTGAGACTTCAGAAAGAGGAACAACCTTTACAGTAAGGATACCATTGGGTCAGGAACCTGAGACCCTCAAGGGAGGCAATCCTCATGACCGATAGGGGAACATTAAAAAGACATATACTCATAATTGAAGATGAGCCCAGTCTGCGGCTGGGAATGAAACACTTCCTCACATCCCAGGGCTACGCCGTCTCACTCTGTGCTGACGGTGCCCAGGGTATGGAAGCAGTAAAAAGAGGCGACTTTGATCTCGTAATCACTGATATCAGGCTACCCCACTGTAGCGGTTTTGAGATTCTGAAGAACCTGAAGGAACTGCACCCTGACAAGGGTATAATACTCATAACAGCCTATGCAGACATAAAAGATGCTGTTCATTCAATAAAGGAAGGTGCCTTTGATTACATTGCAAAGCCCTTCTCAAACGAGGAACTTCTTATAACGATTGAGCGTTTCTTCAGGTTCCAGAGCCTTGAAAACGAGGTAACCCTCCTGAGAGAGACCCTGAAGAGGAGAGAAAGTTTTGCAGATATTATCGGTGCAAGCCCGGGGATGAAGATGGTATTTGACAGGATCTCCTCTATTGCCAACACGGATGTACCTGTACTGATTGAGGGAGAAAGTGGCACCGGTAAAGAACTGGTAGCCAATGCCATACATAACCTGAGCAGCAGGAAGGACAAACCCTTTGTCAAGATAAACTGCGCTGCCATCCCGGAGCATCTCTTTGAGTCGGAACTCTTTGGACATGAGCGGGGCGCCTTCACAGGTGCCACCGAGACCCGTAAGGGAAAGTTTGAGTTTGCCAGTGGTGGCACAATTTTCTTTGACGAGATTGGCGATATCCCCCTGGTACTACAGCCAAAACTGCTCAGGGTAATAGAGGAGCATGTTATAACAAGGCTTGGTGGCAATGCCACAATAGCTGTTGATGTACGAATAATCTACGCCACAAGCAAGAATCTGAAGGAGCTGGTAAAGGAGGGAAAGTTCAGAGAGGAGCTTTTCTACAGGATCAATGTGGTACCCATACAGATACCCCCCCTCAGGCAAAGGCGGGAGGATATCCCCTACCTTATAGACCATTTCCTCAGGCACTACATGAAAAAATTTGACAAACAGCAACTACGCATATCCCAGGAGGCATACCATGCACTGCTGAGCTATCACTGGCCAGGAAATGTAAGGGAGCTGAAACATGCCATGGAGAGGGCAGTGGTGCTCTCAAAAGATGGTGTGATAACCCTAAGAGACCTGCCAGAAGAGGTTTCAGGCCTCAGTATTCCCTGCCTTTCAGAGGGATATACCCTTGAGGAGAGTCTCAGGTGTTTTGAAAGAGAGATGATCTGCAGGGCACTCAAGGACACAGGCGGTAAAAAGACCGAGGCAGCCCGCAAGCTTGGCATAAGCAGAAAGGTGCTCTGGAAGAAAATGAAGGACTACGATATTGAGTAGTTCCCTTGAGGTAACATCCCTGAAGACATAGATGTTCCTTGCCGGGAACATCCATTCTCATCAGGACAATATTCTTTTAAGAATTTCACTTAAAAATCAAGCCCTAACAAAATTTCACCAGCTGGCACCATGATTGCTATTTTCCTATGGAATCTTTACGAAAACTGCCAGAATGCCCCGACCTTTGATCGGGGAGCTTCACCAAAACCTTATAGAGAGGAGGTAACGCATGGAAGAGAAAAAGGCTGAAACCACCCCTATGCCACACTCATCGGGTATGGGGTGGAAGGAGTTGTGGTTGAAGGAGGACTGGTGGGCGGTATGGTTAGGACTTGGCATTGTCGTGGTGGCGTACTTCTTCTTTGCAAGTGGCAGCACCATAAAACCGATAGCGATCAAGCCGGCGAAGTGGCACACCTTTGCACAGTTATGGTCGGATTTCATCAGTCATATTGGTGCCTATGCAGCCAATTTTATTATCTGGCTTGTCATCTTTAGCGTAAGCACTGCCATACTGGGGTTCAAACAGTCAGAGTTCATCCCATCCTTTATCTTCGTCTACATCTTCTCGGTAATTATCTTCATGATCGGTGCATGGGACAAGGCCCACAACTACAACCTTGAACCACCACTGGTAGCACTGGCGCTGGGAATGATAATCTCCAATGTCTTCAGACTTCCCAAATGGATGGACACGGGCTTCAGGGTTGAGTACTACATCAAGACAGGCATAGTGCTGCTTGGTGCAACACTGCCCTTCACATTGATAATCTGGGCTGGTCCTATCGCATTTGTGCAGGCAACAATTGTGTCTGTTACAACCTTTCTGGTCATATTCTTCGTGGGCACAAAGGCCCTGGGGCTTGACAAGAGGCTTGCCTCATGTCTTGGTGCTGGAGGTGCTGTCTGTGGTGTCTCCGCAGCCATTGCAATCGGCGGTGCAGTAAAGGCTAAAAAGGAGTATCCCTCCATCGCCATAACAATGGTGATTATCTGGGCGATCATAATGATCTTCTTCCTGCCTCTTGTCTCAAGGGCTATGGGCCTCCATGCGGGTATTGTTGGAGCCTGGGTAGGAACCTCCGAGTTTGCGGATGCGGCAGGCTTCGCTGCGGCACAGGCATACGGTACAATGGCACAGAACCTGCCGAACATCCCTGGCACCGAGGATGCAGCTGTCTGGGGATTCACCCTCATGAAGGTCATTGGCAGGGACATCTGGATTGGCATCTGGGCATTTGTTCTTGCCCTTATATCCACCATGAAGTGGGAGGCTGAGGAATCCGGGGTCAGGCCAAGCCCTGCTGAGATATGGTGGAGATTCCCCAAGTTCGTGCTTGGCTTCTTTGCTGCATCCCTTCTCATGACCGCCATATCAAGCGGCTACACCCTTGAGGCCTACAACAAGGTGGTCAAGCCCATGCTTGTTGGACCCATCAAGACGATGAGGACATGGTCATTCATATTCTGCTTCTTCAGTATAGGCCTTACCACAAGGTTCAGGGAGCTGACCAAGACAGGCGCAAAACCCTTCTGGGCCTTCACTGCCGGGGTGGTGGTAAATGTAATCCTTGGATTCATACTCTCTGTGCTTGTATTTGGTAACTACTGGTCAAGCCTTGGCAAATAGTGTACTACATGGTATCACCCCCTGAGGGGGGTGATACCAACCAAACATTCAGACTGGAGGAATCATGGAGGAAGTTAAAACTAAATGCTGTTTCAACTGTATGTATTTCAACAATGACCCTGAATATATAGAAAGGGCCTTCGCAGGGCTGAGGGTCCTCGGCTCTGGATACTCCTCTGTGAAGAGAGACGACGGCATCTGTCAGCTTGATGACAGATATCTATCAGGCTACAATGTCTGTGATGGGTACAAGGAGAGGGAATAAAAGAGGTATCTACCCACCTATCCAATAAAATCATCATACTTTAACCTTTCATATCTGTAATCTTTCTGTAATCAATTTGCAATCTACATGTTATATATTATTGATTATAGGACGGCATTATATTAACTCAGTAGTGTCCAAAATAATTTCAGTTTTACAAACCAAGGCTGGGTGCCAATAAGACAGTCAGGAGTCAGGAGTTAACAGTTAACAGTAAGCAGTGAGCAGTTGATGGGTGGATGAGTAAATGGGTTGATGGGTTAGTAGTAAGCAGTGAGCAGTAAGCAGAGGCCTCCGAAAAATCGCAGATTTTTCGGAGTAGACTTATAAATTGAATTCCAATCACCTGGAGGTGTGAGATGAAGAGAAGATACCTTTTGGCTATCACCATGGTCTCCTTCCTTTTTGTATTCTTTCTCCTGTTATCCCCCTATTCCACCATGAACAGGGCCTTTGCTGACAACCATGAGGGTGTAACAGCAGCAACGGATTTCCTGAGCAAACTGAGTAACTCCCTCTCTGAGGTATCCAGCAGGGTGACCCCATCGGTTGTAAACATATCAACCACCATGACCGTTACGGCTCAGGAGACACCCTTTGGAGAGCTCTTCAACGACCCCTTTTTCAGGAGATTCTTTGGTACACCCTTCGGGCCTGAACAAAAATACAGGACCACCGCCCTTGGCTCAGGCGTGATCGTATCAAAGGATGGCTATATTCTAACAAACAATCATGTAGTGAAGAATGCCGAGAAGATCAAGGTGATACTCTATGACAAGAGACAGTATGATGCCAGGGTAATCGGTACAGATCCCAAAACAGATCTTGCGGTAATAAAGATAGATGAGAAGAATCTACCAGCTATCAAGATAGGGAATTCCGACAGGCTGAGGGTTGGTGATGTGGTGCTTGCCATTGGTAACCCCTTTGGCCTCAGCCATACCGTAACAATGGGAATAGTAAGTGCTGTGGGCAGGTCAAATATCGGTCTGGCAGATTACGAGGACTTTATCCAGACCGATGCTGCCATTAACCCTGGCAACTCTGGAGGCGCGCTGGTCAATGCAAAGGGAGAACTGGTGGGGATAAACACCGCCATATTCAGTAAGAGTGGCGGATACATGGGAATAGGGTTTGCCATCCCCTCAAACATGGCAAAGGCCGTGATGGAGAGTATCATAAAATACGGAAAGGTGATCAGGGGCTGGCTTGGCGTAACCATCCAGAACATCACACCCGAGATAGCTAAACACCTTGGCATAAAGGCAAACAAAGGAGCACTGGTAACCGATGTGGTGAAAGGAAGCCCTGCTGACAGTGCAGGACTGAAAAGGGGAGACCTTATTGTGGAGTATAACGGCAACCCTGTAAACAACACAACCGAACTCAGAAACATGGTGGCCCAGACCCGGCCTGGCAAGATTGTAGAGTTGAAGATCATAAGAGATGGAAGGGAAATAACCATGACAGTAACTATCGGTGAACTCCCGGAGAAACTGGCAGAGGCAGGAACACCTGCACATGAAAATATACTCAAGGGTGTGTATGTCCAGAACCTGACCCCACAGATAAGAGAGGAACTGAGTATACCATCAGATGTCCAGGGTGTGGTTGTCACCAATGTGGATGAAGACAGTCCTGCATATGGTATTCTGAGAAGAGGGGATGTTATAACAGAGGTGAACAGAAGGGAGATAAAAGACACAAAGGACTTTGAAAATGCCCTTTCCGGGATTGGTGGAAATGAGAGTGTATTGCTTCTTGTCTACAGACATGGAGGATATGTGTATCTGACAATCAAACCATGAAAGGAGATATCATGTTTGACCTTGGGTTTCCAGAGCTGTTGGTGGTACTGGTGATTGCACTGGTGATTTTTGGCCCAAGCAGACTCCCCTCTCTTGGCAGCAGCATAGGACATGCAATAAGGGGATTCAAGAAGGCGATAAATGAGGGTGACAGGGATGAAAACTCAGAGATAGAGAAATAAAGGAATGCTGTTTTACAGGATCCCAAGGACCATGGCAGATGGCAGTCTCAGGCTGAGACCGGTAAGGATCTTTGATGCCTCCTTTATAACAGAGGGGTTCCTGGAGGAAGGGATCTCTCCCTACAGGAACATAAGACCCCTTCCTCTATGGCTATCGCTCTGGTGGTGGACAAGGAAGACCTTTTTGCCAGCCTATTGTATTGAGTATGATACAGAAAGGATCGGTTTTATGGGCCTTTACAACCTGAGACCGGGCGAATCTGCAGGGCTGAGCCTTGTGATATTCGTAAAGGAGATGAGAAGACACGGCTATGGCAGGAGGGCATTTCATCTTCTCCTGCAAAGCCTGAAGAGATACTCTGTAGTCAAGAGGATATACGTTGAGGTCAGAGGAGACAACACAGGTGCCCTATCTTTCTGGAGGAGGATGGGATTTGCGGAGATAAGAAGCCAAGGGGGGATTGTAACCATGTCCCTCAAGGTGGATGAAAAGACCTGATGCGTTACCTTAGCGCTGTATTTAAGGCAAAAAGGATGGAACCCCCACAATCCGGACCAAAAGAGCTTGTCTGGAACACCTCTTCAGACAGAGGAGTTTTTTCAGCAAGCGGAGGTTGTTCTTTAGAGAATAATCATAAAGGAGGTGGACAGATGTTAAAACTGGTTTTACTGAGGCATGGAGAGAGCATATGGAATCTGGAGAATAGATTTACGGGCTGGACCGATGTTGATCTCTCAGATCATGGCATCCAGCAGGCACGTAATGCAGGCAGGCTGCTAAAGGAAAAGGGGTTCTCCTTTGATACTGCATATACCTCTGTGTTAAAGCGGGCCATAAGGACACTATGGATGGTCCTTGAGGAGATGGATCTAATGTGGATACCTGTTTATAAGTCATGGCGGCTCAATGAAAGGCACTATGGAGCACTCCAGGGGCTTAACAAAAAGGAAACAGCGGAAAGATTAGGTGTAGAACTTGTTCAGAAGTGGCGTCGCAGTTATGATATAGCTCCACCCCCGCTGGAGAGAACGGACAGACGTCATCCACGATATGATCCAAGATACCGGGAACTCAATGAAGACGAACTTCCCGATACAGAGAGCCTTAAGGATACCCTCAACCGTGTACTGCCTTACTGGCACAGAACAATAGAGCCCTCTTTAAGGGCTGGCAAAAGGGTTCTGATCTCAGCCCATGGCAACAGCCTCCGTGCCCTTGTCAAATACCTTGACAATATCTCTGACGATGATATACCCATGCTTAATATCCCGACAGGCTTCCCGCTGGTCTATGAACTTGATGACAACCTCAAGGCGGTAAAACATTATTATCTTGGCAATGAGGAGGAGATCAGGGCTGCCACAGAATCAGTAGCCAGGCAGCTTAGTCAAGGATAGCATTAAAGCGGAAGGAAAGGAATAGCCAGGGATCAACTAAACAAGTCACTTGTTAGCCAGCTCATGGACCTCTTCCTTCAGGCGGTACAGAGACATTGATCTGTTCAATATAAACTGTTCCCTGCAAGAAGGGAGAAAAACCGCTACAAAACTCTAAATGAGGAGACCACGAGGGCTTTATCAGTACGAAAAGGACTTTATTCCTGAAGGAGGCAAAGATGGCAAACACCAAGGAATATGAAAAATTATCAGTAGAGGAAACACTCAAAAACCTGCAGACAGACAGGACAAAAGGACTCAGCTCAGAGGAGGTGAAGAAGAGGCTTCATGAGTACGGCTATAACGAGATACCCGAGAAGGAGGAGTCCACCTTTCACAGGGTCTTCAGACGGTTCTGGGGACCGATCCCCTGGATGATAGAGATCGCTGCGGTGCTATCTGCCATGGTGAAGAGATGGGAGGATTTTGTAATAATAATGGTCCTGCTCCTGACAAATGCATTTATTGACCTCTGGCAGGAATCAAAGGCATTGAACGCACTGAAGGTATTGAAAAGCAAACTGGCCAAGAAGGCACTTGTCCTCAGGGACGGAAGATTCCAGACACTTGATGCCAGAGAACTGGTCCCAGGAGATATAATAAAGATAAAGATAGGAGACCTGATCCCAGCAGATGTAAAGCTTGTTGAAGGAGATTTCATACAGGCAGACCAGTCTGCGCTTACCGGAGAATCACTGCCTGTTACCAAAAGGGCAGGGGATGTGGCCTATTCCAACTCCATAGTAAAACAGGGTGAGATGGTGGCGGTGGTGATCAATACGGCGATGAATACCTTTTTCGGAAAGACCGTTTCGCTTGTAGCAAGGGCACAGAGGGAAGAGAAAAGCCATTTCCAGAAGGCGGTTATACACATTGGAAACTACCTGATTCTTATCACCATATTCCTGGCAGTGATTATTCTCATTACCGCCATGTTTAGACACGAAAACATGATAGAAATATTGAGATTTACCCTCGTCCTGACAGTTGCAGCAATTCCTGTTGCCCTGCCAGCAGTACTGTCTGTAACCATGGCTGTGGGTGCCATGAACCTGTCAAAGAGACAGGCCATTGTAAGCCGCCTTGTGGCTATAGAGGAACTTGCAGGTGTGGATGTCCTCTGCTCTGACAAGACAGGTACACTGACCCAGAACAGGATGACCGTTTCTGATCCTGTTACCTTTGGTGGGCATACCATAGAGAAATTAATGCTCTATGCAGCGCTTGCATCAAAGGAAGAGAACAAGGACCCTATTGAGGTTCCTCTTTACGAGTATCTTGAGAAGACAGGTCAGATACAGGTGCTCAGACAGTATGAACAGATAAAGTTTACACCCTTTGACCCTGTCAGTAAAAGGACAGAGGCAGTGGTGAGGTCGGGGGAGAAGACATTCGTGGTTACCAAAGGGGCCTCCCAGGTGATACTTGAATTGTGTGGAGACAATATTAACATGCAGGAGATCCTGAAAAAGGTGGAGGATTTTGCAGAAAAGGGCTTCAGGACACTGGGTGTGGCAGTAAAGCAGCCTGAAAAGGAGAACTTTGAGTTTATAGGACTGCTTCCACTCTTTGATCCTCCACGGGAGGACTCGAAAGAGACAATTGAGGAGGCAAGCAGCTTAGGGTTGGATATCAAGATGGTAACAGGCGATAATGTATCCATTGCCCGACACATAGCAGACATCCTGGGGATAGGGGAGAATATACTGGATGCCCGTGAACTCAAGGGGGCAAGCAATAAGGAGCTTATCCTGTTGGGTGAGATTATTGCCAGGACTGTATACAGGCGACTGGCACCTGATGCTACTGAAGAGGAGTCCAGGGGGATTGCAAAGGAGATTGTAAGGGAACTGGAAAAGGAGTTCGGGAAGATAGAACTGCCAAAGGGATATGTAAAGATGCATGAATCCGAAATCATAGAGGTGATAGAGAATGCCGACGGATTTGCACAGGTCTTTCCAGAGGACAAATACTTTATCGTTGACAAACTTCAGAAGGCTGGCCATATTGTGGGAATGACAGGCGATGGCGTTAATGATGCACCAGCGCTGAAGAAGGCTGATGCTGGTATTGCTGTCTCTGGAGCAACAGATGCAGCAAGGGCAGCTGCAGACCTTGTACTGCTCTCTCCGGGGCTATCCGTAATCATAGATGCCGTAAAGGGAGCCAGGGTTACATTTGAAAGGATGAAGAGTTACAGCATATACAGGATAGCAGAGACCATCAGGGTAATCCTCTTTATGACTGCATCCATTGTTATATTCAATTTCTACCCTGTTACTGCTATTATGATTATTATACTGGCCTTTCTGAATGACCTTCCCATACTGGCCATTGCCTATGACAGAACAAAGGTGAACAACAGGCCGGTCAAGTGGAATATGACAGAGGTGATGGGTATATCCACTGTGCTTGGCATCCTTGGTGTTATTGCAAGCTTTGGAATCTTCTACATAGCTGAGGAGTATATGCATCTGTCAGCCCCTGTTGTTCAGAGCTTTATATTCCTGAAACTGGCTGTGGCAGGACATCTCACAATATTTATAACACGAACAGATAACCGTTTCTGGCGTAAACCGCACCCTGCACCACTACTTCTCTGGGCCGCTATTGCCACAAAGGGTGTGGCAACACTCTTTGCAGTGTATGGATGGTTTATTGCTCCCATAGGCTGGAGGAATGCCCTCCTTGTCTGGGGATATGCCCTTGCATGGTTTGTGATCAATGACTTTGTAAAGATCTGGACATACAGGATACTCCGAAGGGACAAAAAAATATAATAAGGAGGAGAAGAGATGTTTACCAATCTTCCCGAGAGAATCAGTGGTCTTGGAGAACTGGCCTATAATCTCTGGTGGAGCTGGCATCCTGAGGCAAGGATGCTTTTCAAGATGCTTAACCGGCAGGCATGGAAGGAATGCACACACAATCCAGTAAAGATGCTCAGGGAGCTTCCACAGGATATACTGGAGAGTGCTGCAAAGGATCATGAATATCTCCACCACTATGATGTGGTGATTGCGAAATTCAAAAGGGAGGTATATACCAAAAAAGGCTGGTTCCAGGAAAATATGGACGATCCTGATTACCTGCCAATAGCCTATTTTTCAGCAGAATACGGGCTGCATCATTCCCTGCCCTTTTATGCAGGAGGGCTGGGATTCCTGGCAGGTGATCATATCAAGGAATGCAGTGACTTAGGGATTCCCCTGGTAGCTGTGGGGTTCATGTACCCCGAGGGATATGTAAGGCAGAAGATAAGGTCAGATGGATGGCAGGAGGATGTGGATGAGGTTCTGGACAGGGACGCTGCCCCTATCAGCAGGGTAAATGGTGATGATGGTAACCAGCTTATTGTCCGGGTACCCTTCATAGAACCACCTGTGCATGTTGCGGTATGGAAGGTACAGGTGGGCAGGGTACAGCTTATCCTTATGGATACAGACCTTGAGATAAATGATCCCTGGAACCGTCTGATCTCAGCCCGTCTATACATAGGAGACATGGAGCAGAGGCTCCGCCAGGAGATAGTGCTTGGTATCGGCGGAAGCGAGGTCCTGAACACCCTCGGGATCAAACACTCTGTGCTCCACCTGAATGAAGGACATCCTGCCTTTGCCATACTTGAAAGGATAAGGGAACGGATAGAAGGGGGAATGACCTTTGATGATGCAGCCCGTGAGGTAAAGGCCACCACTGTCTTTACCACCCACACCCCCGTTCCAGCAGGCCACGATGTATTCCCCTTCCATCTGATGGATAAGTATTTCAGCAACTACTATCCCCTTCTTGGCCTCAGCCGTGAGGATTTCCTCAAGCTGGGTATCCACCCCTCCGCACCATCTGCTGGATTCAACATGACAGCCTTTGCCCTCAGGATGTCCGAGTACCGGAATGCTGTCAGCAAGAGACACGGAGAGGTGACACGCCGGATGTGGCAGCCCCTCTGGCCTGACACAAAGGAAGAGGAGATCCCCATCGGGCACATCACCAATGGGGTACATGTACCCACCTGGATTGAACCAAAGATGCAGATCCTCTTCAACAGATACCTTGATCCCGGATGGCTTGAAGACCATGATAACCCTGTCCTGTGGGAATTGATAGATGACATCCCTGATGAGGAACTCTGGCAGGTTCACTACAGGCTGAAGATGAAGCTTATCAACTTTATCCGTAACAGGGTGCGTCAGAGATGGGTTGAGGACAGGGTGAGCACTGCAAACATAATTGCTGGTGGCACCCTGCTTGAACCCTCGGCACTTACCATCGGCTTTGCAAGGCGTTTTGCCGAGTACAAGAGGGCCTATCTCATATTCCAGGATATGGACAGGCTCAAGAGGATAGTCAACAACCGCTGGATGCCCGTGCAGATCCTTTTTGCAGGCAAGGCACATCCTGCAGACGATGCAGGAAAGAGGATCCTTCAGCAGGTCTTCAAGCATGCCCACGACCCTGACTTCGGGGGAAGGATAGCCTTTGTGGAGAACTATGATGAACAGCTTGCCCAGTACATGACCCACGGGGTTGATGTATGGCTTAACAACCCGCGACCTCCCCTGGAGGCAAGCGGAACAAGCGGAATGAAGGCATCCCTGAACGGTGTTCCCCATCTCAGCATTCTTGACGGCTGGTGGATTGAAGGGTTTAACGGTAAAAACGGCTGGGCCTTTGAAGGCACCGGTGATGATGGCAGGGACGCAGGACAGATCTACGACCTCCTTGAAAAGGAGATCATACCCACATACTACAGGGTTGATGAAAGAGGCATCCCCCATGACTGGGTAAAGGTAATGAAGGAGGCTATAAAGAGCAACGCTGCCAGGTTCAGCGCAAGAAGGATGGTAAAAGAATACGCGGAGGGATTCTACCAGAAGGCATACAAAGAGGCATAATATAGATTCATGGGTTTGAATCTATCTATATCCCCGAACCAGCAGGGCCTTTCATGATTAGATACAAAAGCCTTTAAAGACAGAGGTAGCTCAATGTCCTCAATCGTACAGGTTTGATCAAAGTGATTAATATGATATACAATATATATGTGATATACACCTTCAGGAGGTTAAGGATGGCTACACAGATGATAATACGATTGGATGAAAAGACCAAAGAAAGACTGAACAGACTGGCCAGGATGGAAGGTAAGTCCATGAGCCAGATGGTGAGAGAAATCATTGAAGAGCGCCTCAGGGAGCGTGATATCGGTGCATATATTGATGACCTCTGGGACAGGATCGGAAACAAACTTACCTCAAAGGGTGTAACAGAGGCAGAGGTAAAGAAGGCTATCAGACAGTCCAGAAGATCCAGCAGATGAGGGTGGTTATAGATACCAATGTGTTCGTCTCGTCCTTTTTCGGGGGCAACCCAAGAACTATTATAGACCTCTGGAAGGATGGTGCTATTACCCTGTGTCTGTCCAGGGATATACTTGATGAATATGTAGATGTCCTAAACCGGTTGGGCATGAGGGATGAAAAAGAACTGAAGGAACTACTGTCATTTTTTTCAGAAGGATTTAACATCCTCTTTACAACGAAGACGCCCGAGATTAATATAGTTGACAATGACCCTGCTGACAATAAGTTTATTGAATGTGCTCTGGCACTTAAGGCAAAGGTAATCATAACCGGAGACAAACATCTTCTTTCGGTAAAGAAATTTGGAGAGATTGGGATAATGACACCAAAAAAGTTTCTTGAAATATACCATGATTGATACAGACGGATATGGTCCTTGAAAGGATTCATAGAGAGGGGCTTACAAAGTGAATATCAGAGAGATCTACAGGCATCTTCAGGAAGACCTGAAGGATTTTGATCAATTCGCAAGATATATCACCGAATATCTGAAGTGAATAAAGAGGTTCGCCCTCTTCTATCAATTTTCAGTTTTTCTAAATATGCCATGATTATTCCTACTTTATATGTTATAATCAGAATATAAACCATATTGTAGGAGAAAAAGATGTCATTAACTGTAAAGATAGGAAAAAAGAGTCAGATTGTTATACCGAAGAAGCTTCGTGAGGCCATCGGGATATCAGAGGGTGATGAGATAATAATTGACCTGGAGGATGATCGTATTGTAATAAAACCCAAGCCTGATAGCTACACAAAGAAACTGAAAGGGCTTCACAGACAGTTATGGAAGGGCGTGGATGCTAAGAGGTATGTAAAGGGTGAACGGAAGGCATGGGATTGAGGTTGCCCCAGGACAGGACCATTGCCCTTGATACAATGGTATTCATATACCACTTTGAGGCCCATCCGCTATTTTCTCCTGTAACTACCAAGATATTCGAACAGATTGAGACAGGCAAAACAAAGGCGGTTACCTCCTACATTACCCTGTTAGAAATTCTCGTTAAACCCTTCAAAGAGGGTAATAGAAGGGCGGTTTCTGATTACACTGAGCTTCTTTGCACCTTTCCAAACCTTGAGTTTGTCCCTATTGGTAAGGAGATAGCCAAGGTGGCAGCTTCAATCAGGGCCAGGTATTCAATTAAGACACCTGATGCTATACAGATTGCAACAGCCATAGTATCAGACACTGCATTGTATATCACTAATGATGATACACTGAAAAAGATAAGTGAAGTCAGGATAATGTTACTAAAAGATATGCTTTCTTAAATGACATACAGATACTCCATATCATTACGCTCCCTGGCCACACATGCTCTCCTACTACATCATCCGTAATATAAGAGCATGGAGGCTTCAGGTCTTCACTGTCACTGTGTACCACAGAGCTTGAGGGTTACAGAAGGAAGGTCATGCCTGAACTTTTCAAATATGTAATCTTCAGGAAATCCTCCTGTAATCTTACTCCTGTATTATATTTAAGGTATTTGGTATCCAGAAAATCACAGCTCAGTATGTCAACAGTGAGCAGGAGGTTTTGCTGCGTGCAGGGCCTTTCCAATTGATCAGAAAGACATAGAGGATGTGAATGCAATTGGTGGAGGGTGCGGATACTGGTTTGAAGGTGATGGAGATGTCAGGAATTGAGGCCATAAACAGTGAGATTTTCAGATGGATAAACAGACCGGCAGGCAGGGAACCTGCGCTGGACTATATTGCCACATTCTTTGCAGAGGGTGGCCTCTATATCCTGATAGTGCTTCTTGTACTCCTCTGGTTTGCTGTTGATAAAGAAAGACGGAATGAACTCCTCCTTGCCACAGAGGCATCCCTATCAGGGCTCCTCTTGAACTTTGTCATTACACTCTTTTATTTTCATCCCCGTCCATTCATGATCGGCACGGGACATCTCCTCATACCTCATGAGGCTGAGACATCCTTCCCAAGTGATCATGTAACGGTGATCCTCTCTGCATCCGTCTATCTGCTCCTGTCCGGTCAGTGGATATCCCTGGGGATGGTTCTACTTGTCATTGCCATTCTGACCGCATGGGGACGGGTCTACTGTGGAATCCACTTCCCCTTTGACATGCTGGGTTCCCTGGCGGTCTCTTTTATAGCATCATTGTTTATCTATATCACGCACCCCGTAATAAGACCTCTGAACAGAAAAATTATAAGGCTCTATGATATAATTTTCGGTAGATTTATTTCTTGAATACTATTTATGTCTTTACGGGAAGAGATAGAAAAACAGGGTAACTGGTTGTTCAGGTACAGGAGCTACATTCCCCTCATATTCCTGCCTTTATTCCTCCTGGCCTTAAAGGACTCGGAGGTCATTGAGAAGATCTTCGGAGACTCCATTGAGGATGCCTGGGAGGTCTTTTGCGTGGTGATTTCCTTTACAGGGCTTTTCATACGCTGTCTGACCATCGGCTTTGTTCCAAAGGGGACCTCGGGCAGGAATACTGACAAGCAGAGGGCTGACAGGCTTAATACAACGGGGATGTACTCATTGGTAAGGCATCCGCTCTATCTGGGCAATTTCCTGATAATGCTTGGCATGATGATGTTCACACAGGTATGGTGGATTGTGATAATCTCAGTCCTTGCCTTCTGGCTGTATTACGAAAGAATAATCTTTGCTGAGGAGGAGTTTCTGAGGAAAAAATATGGTGATCTCTTCGTAGAATGGGCTGAAAGAACCCCTGCCTTCCTGCCCAAGCTGAGGGGGTGGCAGAGGCCGGAGCTACCCTTTTCCTTCAGGACCGTACTGAGGAGGGAATACACAGGGCTTTTCGTGATCACATCATCCTTTGCATTCATAGAGATTATCGGTGATACCATTGAAGAGGGAAGGCTTGAACTTGACATGGGATGGATAATCCTGTTCATCCTGGGACTGGTAATGTATCTGACCCTCAGGACACTGAAGAAGAAGACCCGAATTCTTGATGTTGAAGGAAGATAAATGCGCATACTCATTGTAGAGGATGATGATAAGATAGCCTCCTTTGTGGCCAGAGGACTCAGGGAGGCAGGCTTTGCCGTTGACCATGTAACAACTGCAGAAGAAGGGCTTGGCCTTGCCTCAACTGTCCCTTATGATGCAGCCATTGTAGACATCATGCTTCCCGGCATGGATGGCCTCAGCATGATAAGCCAGATGAGATCAGGGGGGATCAATACACCTGTTATCATCCTCAGTGCAAAGCGCTCGGTTGAGGACAGGGTAAAGGGACTTCAGACCGGCGGGGATGATTATCTGGTAAAGCCCTTTTCATTCTCTGAACTCCTGGCAAGGATACAGGCACTGCTGCGAAGGACAACAATGTCCAGAGAGACAACGGTACTTGAGTTTGGAGGGGTCAGACTGGATCTCCTGAGCCACGAGGTCTTCCGTGATGGCAGGAGGATTGATCTGAAGCCAAAGGAGTTTGCCCTCCTTGAATACCTGATGAGAAACCACGGAAGGGTTGTAACAAGGGCGATGATCATGGAGCATCTCTGGAACTATGACTTTGACCCCCAGACCAACGTGGTGGATGTCCTTGTCTGCAGGCTCCGCGACAGGATAGACAGGGGGTTTGACAGAAAACTCATACATACACTGAGGGGGGTAGGGTATGTCCTTAAGGAACCTGAAGAGGATACATAAAACCATCGGTGTCCGTATAACACTGTGGTATCTTGCCATCTTCAGTCTTAGTTTTCTTGCCCTCTTCTCAATACTTTATCTTTATATCTCATCATCCCTCATTATGGAAGACCATCAGCGGATAAACTCAAAGCTGAAGGAGCTTGTATCTATATACAAAAAAAACGGGATAGAGGGGGTTCGTGAGGAGTTGGACATTGAAAGGGGAACCGGACGTAGGATGAGATACTATGTAAAGATCACCAACAGACAGGGTAGAACCCTCTTTATATACCAGCCTCAGGAGATGAAGGGGCTCAGGATCAGGTCTATCAGAGAGGCCAACTCTGACAGGCTGTCATCCCTGCTTCAGAAGATAGATATCAGGACATACATAGAAGTGGCATCAACAACCCTGCCTGATGGTAACCATCTCATTGTGGGCAGGAGTAACAGGGAGAGGGAGAGGCTCCTTGAGCGGTTCAGGGAGACCTTTGGAGGGGTGGTAGTGGTTGTGATAATCCTTGGATTCGGAGGTGGCAGCATCATTGCCTTTCGTGCACTCATGCCGCTCAGGAATATAATCAATACCGTCAAAAGGATTGAAGGAGGAAGGTTTGATGCACGTGTCAGTGTGCCCAGAACAGGCGATGAACTTGAGGAACTCTCACTCCTTTTTAACAGGATGCTTCAGCGGACTGAGACACTGATTGAGGGTATGCGTTCTGCCCTTGACAATGTTGCCCATGACCTCCGCACACCCATAACAAGGCTCAGAAACACTGCCGAGGCTGCAATCACCGGTAATGATATAAAGCAGTGTCACGAGGCCCTCTCTGACTGCCTTGAGGAATCAGCAGAGATACAGAGGATGCTCAACACCCTGATGGACATATCAGAGGCAGAGACTGGCGTGATGAGGCTGGACTTCAGGCGGATTGACCTCTCCCTTCTTGTTGAGGATGTAGTTGAGCTTTACGGTTATGTGGCAGAGGAAAAGGCAGTAACCATTGAGGTTGATCTTGAGAAAGGACTCCATATCAATGCAGATGAGGGGCGGCTGAAGCAGGTGGTTGCCAATATCCTTGACAATGCCATTAAATACACGCCCCCTGGTGGTCGTGTAACGGTCAGGACAGGATTGATGGATGGATATGCCTTTGTCAGCATAAAAGACACGGGGATCGGCATACCCGAGGAGGAACTGCCCAGGATATGGGACCGACTCTATCGTGGAAGGAATGTACTCACTCAAAAAGGGCTTGGTCTTGGTCTCAGCCTTGTCCGTGCCGTGGTCAGGGCACATGGCGGGCATGTGGATGTGGAAAGCGGTCTTGAAGAAGGCTCAACATTTAGGGTATCTCTACCAGTGTAAATCTGGTTTATGGCGACACCACCCTAACAGTACGCACAATTCGTGACCAGGCCAAACTGCACAGTTAAAAGAACCGGTAATCTTTCCCTATTTCATGCTATAATCAAAATCAGTGGTGTCCGGGTAAAAAAACAGGAAAAGAGAAATGTTTTTAAAACACATGCCCTCTTAAATGGCAGATAAGATACTTCATATCGTCACCCTCCTTGGCCACTGGGGCTATCTGATAATATTCCTTGCCGCATTCCTTGAGAGTTCAGCCTTCCTGGGGCTACTGGTGCCGGGGGAATCTGTTGTGATACTCTCGGGGTTTCTGGCCTCGCAGGGCTACCTGGACATAGGCGACTGCATATGGGTGATTGCCCTGGGCGCTGTACTTGGTGACAGTGTTGGCTACAGCCTTGGCAAGGCCCTGGGACGGAGATACTTTGAAAGACACCACAGGTTGTTCCTCCTTAAGGAAAGGCACATCCATAAGGTGGATGAGTACTTTGAACGGCACGGCGGGAAAACCATATTCTTCGGCCGTTTCATCGGCATACTCAGGGCAATGGCCCCCTTTGTGGCTGGCATGTCAAGGATGCCCTACGGCAGGTTTTTCATATACAACGCCTCCGGTGGCATCCTCTGGTCTGCTACGTTTACCCTCCTTGGGTATTTCTTCGGCCAGAGCTGGCAGCTCATAGAGCGGTGGTCAGGAAGGGCAGGGGTATTTGTCCTTTTCATTCTAATGGTAGGAGCTGGATTTGCCTATCTATACAGGAAGGCTGCCGGAAGAAAGCACGAAATATACCAGTGGTTTCTGCTGAGATACCGTAAGATCTCCGGGAACAGGCGGGTTGCAAGGTTTATTGAAGGTCATCCCGGGCTGGTCTCCTTCCTGAAGGAGAGGCTCTCACCGGGCAGTTATCTTGGACTTCACCTCAGCATAGGGCTTGCCATAAGTGCGTTGTTTGTCTGGATATTCGGAGGTATCACAGAGGATATCCTTACAGGTGACCCCTTTGTTGAGGTTGACAGGTGGGTGGTATCCCGTGTACTCTACTTCAGGAGCCCTGAGGTTACAGTCTTCATGAAGGCCATCACCCACCTGGGTGGTGGGATAACCATTGCAGGGGGCAGTCTCCTCTGTATCCTGGTCCTTTTAATGAAAAGGAGATGGGAATACGCCCTGGGTCATCTTACGGCTGTTGCAGGCGGGAGCATACTTGTATATGTCCTCAAGCTGGCAGTACACAGGCCAAGACCAATCACGGAGACATCCCTTGTCCGGGCATGGGGATGGAGCTTTCCCAGCGGACATGCCATGATGTCAGTGATCTTCTATGGCATGGTCTCCTACTTCCTTGTCCGTGATATAAGAGCATGGAGGCTTCAGGTCTTCACTGTCACCACGGCCGTGTTCCTCGTCTTCCTCATCGGTCTCAGCAGGATATATCTCCAGGTGCATTACCTGAGCGATGTTCTTGCCGGGTTTGCAGGTGGCATGTTCTGGCTGAGTATATGTATCACAGGACTTGAGGTCTACAGGAAAAGGGGGAGCGGAAAAAACAGGCCAGCTCCTCCCTGACAAAGAGAGGGATCATCTCATGGACTGCTCCACTGTCTCCAGTATCCTCCTCACCGCAAGGAGGTTCCTCCTGTCGTCATCCTCGCTCTTTTTCGGTGTCTCAAGTATCAAGGGGATATCCCTGAAGAAGGGATAGGAGAGAAACACCCTGAAGCCCTCTATTCCAATGCCTCCCCTGCCGATATGCTCATGCCTGTCAAGGCCTGAATTAAACCCTGCCTTTGAGTCATTGAGATGAATCAGCCTTATCCTGTAACCCGGCATATACCTCTTCATCTCTTCCTCTAATGACTCAAGCCCCTGGGGGGTCGCTATATTGTATCCTGCCTGGAATGCATGGGCCGTATCAAGACAGAGACCCCTGACCAGTCCTCCTGTTACTGAACCAGCGATCTCGGCAAGCTGTGCTATCCTTGAGGATATGTCACCCCTCTGGCCTGCCGTATTCTCAAGAAGTATGCCGGCACTACCATCCCATCTCTGCTCTATTATCCTGAATGACCTCCTGAGCTTCTCCATCGCCTCAGAGGCTGACTGGCCTGATGCCCTTCCAGGATGAAGCACCACGTATTGCACACCAAGTTTATCCGCCACTTTTAGCTCATAGAGGAGCATCTCAATTGATCTTTCGCGGGTAGTCCTGTCAGGGGAGCAGAGATTTATGAGATAGGATGAGTGAATGAATATGTGCTCATAGCCGTAACACCTCCTCAGCCTCCTGAACTCCCCGGCCTCCCTGTCATCTATGGGGCCTCTTACCCAGGTCCGTGGAGAGTGTGAAAATATCTGAAGGGCGGTACAACCAAGTTTGTGGGCCCTCTCAATGGATAGATGTACACCCTTAGCTATGGAGGTGTGTACCCCAAGGGGTCTCATCAGAGCCTGCTGACATAATCAGCCACAAGGTCACCAACCTCTGTGGTGGTATATCCCATCTTGCCCGCTGCAAGGCTCTTCAGGTGCTTACCTGTGACCTCCATGACCGATCTTTCAATACACCGGCCTGCCTCCTCCTGGCCAAGGTGTTCAAGCATCATGCCACCGGCACAGATTGCAGCAAGGGGATTTATTACATTTTTCCCTGTGTACTTCGGGGCAGAACCGCCTATTGGTTCAAACATACTGACCCCCTCGGGGTTTATATTCCCTCCCGCAGCGATACCCATACCACCCTGTATCATTGCACCAAGGTCGGTAATTATATCGCCGAACATGTTGTCAGTAACTATCACATCAAACCACTCAGGGTTCTTGACAAACCACATGGTAATGGCATCCACGTGTGCATAATCCGTCTCAATATCTGGATATTCCTCCTTGACCTCATCAAAGGCCCTCTGCCAGAGGTCCCATGCAAAGGTAAGCACATTCGTCTTGCCACAGAGGGTCAGCTTCTTTTCCCTGTTTCTCTTCCTGCAGTACTCAAAGGCAAACCTTATGCATCTCTCAACACCATAGCGTGTATTCACGGATTCCTGCACAGCCACCTCATGGGGTGTACCCTTCCTCAGAAAGGCACCTCCACCAACATAAAGACCCTCTGTGTTTTCCCTCACAACCACAAAGTCAATATCCTCCGGTCCCTTGTCCTTCAGAGGGCAGTCAACGCCAGGGTAGAGTTTAACAGGCCTCAGATTGATGTACTGGTCAAGCTCAAACCTCAGCCTGAGAAGTATACCCTTCTCCAGTATGCCTGGTTTGACCTGGGGATGTCCTATTGCACCAAGGAGTATGGCGTCATGCCCTCTTAACTCATCAATTGCACTGTCAGGGAGCACCTCCCCTGTCCGCAGGTATCTATCTCCACCAAAGTCGTAGTAGTGCAGATCCAGATTGAACCCGTATCTCTTTGAGGCAGCCTCCAGCACCTTCACGCTCTCCCGAATCACCTCAGGACCTGTGCCATCACCGGGGATCACGGCTATGTTATAGCTCTTCATATCATCCTCCAGGGTTTCATGGTTAGATTGACAGGACTTCAAATCAACTTTAGATTTTAGCAGATAGAGGAAGGAAATGTCTAATCGCGAGGGAATGCCTTCTCGGTCATTGTCGGTGATCTCCTCTGGCTTGAGCTGGGGCCTGACACGACAATCCATCATAAAGATCTTTAAAGTCTCTCCCTGATCCGGCCGATAAATATATCAAGGAGCACCAGGCCATGCTTAACAGGGAGAAGATAAGGGAGCTGATCGGGATACTCATGGAGAGCACCTTTTATTTTGAGATGCCTCTGAAGGAAAGGCTCAACCTGATCAAGTATATGCTTGATGAATTTGCGTGATTTCACGCCCTGTTATGGATTTTCACACACCTTAATCCATGGAGCCCACCATCTCAAGCATCTTCCGGACAGCCTCGGGCATCTCACCCTTCATGACATCTGCAAGGTAGGAACTGGTGGCTATTATATTCATCACCTTTATCATGAATTCACGTTTCTTGGGGCTCATACTGCCAAGATTCATCATCTTGTTCATGTAAAACTCCCTTGATGCCCTGCCAAGTTCACTGAAAACCTCCTCAAGGGTCATACTTAGTGGTTTCACCACTGGCTCCACAAGATTGTATTTGCTGTAGTCATCCACTGCTATGTAGCCTTTCAGCTGGGGATATATCTCTGAGTAGGGCCAGGGTGCTATGGCGAGGAAGAAGGCAAGGTCAGGATTGTAGTATCTGGCAAGTTCTACCGTGGAACGTATGGTCTCCCTGGTATCCTCTGGCATACCAAGGACAAAAGAGGTCTCCGAGACTATGTCGTATCCGTTTATTAAATCAAGCGCCCTCTTTGACTCCTCTACTTTTATATTCTTGTTGAACCTGTCAAGCATCTCCTGCGAGGTGGACTCCACGCCTACATAGATATGATCTATCCCTGCCTCGCGGTACTTCCACATAATGTCCTCGTCCCTTATTATGTCATCCACCCTCGTCTCCATCAGTATCTTCACACCTACCTCACGCTCTATCATCAGATCAAGGATCCTCTCCCATCTGGTCCTTGAGAGTGTGGGGGTCTCATCTGCAAGCATGACAACACTCACCCCGTAGGTGTCCCTCAGGTATTCAAGCTCCGACACGAGGCTCTCAGCGCTCCTTGCCCTCCACTTCCTCTGCCAGAACCTCTGCTGTGAGCAGAAGCTGCATGCCTGGTTGCATCCCCTTGAGGAACTGACTATGGCAAGGGTGGAACCCTCCATGGTCTTGTATCTGTATATGGGCCAGTCTATCAGGTCCCATGCCATGGGTAGCCTGTCAAGCTCCCTGATGAAAGGCCTTGGCTCTGTGGCTACTGTAACACCATCCCTGTAGAAGGCAATGGATTTCACCTTCTCGGGGTTGTCACCACTGCTGAGGCAGTCCATCAGTTCCACCATGGTCTCCTCTCCCTCACCCCTTACTATGAAATCCACGTACTCATGATGCTCCTTCAGTATCTCCTCATAGCAGAATGTGGCATGTACATTGCCCAGCACCGTTACCACCCTGGGGTTGATATCCTTGGCAAGTCTTAAGAGCTTGAGCGAATCCACTATGGCTGCTGTAAAGGCGGTTGTGGCCACCACATCGGGCATCTCAGCGATAATCCTCTCCTCAATCTCCTCATACCCGTGCCAGTAGCTCATGGCATCATAGATCATGGGTTCATACCCCGCGGCCCTGAGGGAGCCTGCTATGTAGACAAAGCCCACATTCAGCCACACACCTGCTGATTCCACCACTCCAGAGTGGTAGGGTGGGGTAATGAGCATTATCTTCTTTATTCTTTTCATAACCATCGTTATTCCAAAGCAAATACCATGCCTGGATCAATCAAAGGCCATTCTGTACTGCCAGTAGATCCCTGCACCGAATAGGACAAACAACACTATATGTTTTATCACCAGTGACCTTCTTCTCACCGCCTCTGCATCCCTGCCATAGACCTCGCCAACATAGGCATAGGTGAAGGTTCTTCCCACACCTGCAAGCAGGACCACTGCCACACAGACAAGGCCGATATAAAAGAACTCCTTCTGGAGCCCCTGGAGGAGACCTTTCAATGCTCCATCCCTCTTCAGTATCCTTTCAAGCCAGTAGATGGAAAGCACCGTTGCTGCCCAGCATCCAGCAGCAAGGTCATGGAGAAAACCCACGATAATGGTTAACAATCTTTTCATCCCTGGTGTTTGTTCCCCTTTTCTAATTAATCTTTACAGCCCTTCCCTTTCTGAATTGTCTTGGCGGTTCCTTTAGTGGCCGGTCTTCCTTTGCATCACTTGTCTTGATTGCCACAACCCTTGCCACAAGCCATCTACCATCCTTTTGTTTCTCAAGATGGTATCCCAGTTCATATATAAAGTCCTTCTCCTCAAGGGTTTTGGCACCTGTTTTAATACTATAATGTGCATAATCCCATACCTCTCGTGTCCTTACAACAGCCTTATTGGCTGACTCAAAATTTATATCAACAAATTCAAGTTTCTTCAGCCTTGCCTCAAGTCTTGAATCACCTTCTGCCATTGCTGCCATATGGATATAAAGGGTCTCAGCCTGCCATTCGGTAGCAACCTCTCTCATGATATTCATATCCATTGTCCTGTATCCTCTGATGAGAAGCTCATTGTATCTTTTAATTGTATCTTTTAGTTTAGAAATCTCGCTATCGGTGTTACTGCATCCAAGAAAATACAACAGTACAATACCTATCAAAAAAATTCTTCTCATCTGAAATAGGCTGAATGTATACTTGCCTCAATCAGGGGTGTAAAGAATATGGATACTATTGCAAGTATAAAACCGATTGTGTATAGATAGGCAGCCCTTTCACCCTTCCACGCAAAGAATCTTCTAAGGTGAAGATAGATACCAAAAAATACCCATGTCAGTAACGACCATGTCTCAACAGGGTCCCAGCCCCAGAACCTTCCCCATGACTGGTATGCCCAGATTGAACCGGCAAGCATGGCTATCGCCCAGAAGATAAAACCAAAACCGGTGAATCTATAAGCATAAACATCTGATACCCCCAGCTCGGGCAATCTCTCTGTCCATCTTGCAGATGACCTTTTCTTCAGTATATAGAACAGGGAAAATGCAAAGGCAATCACAAGGGTTCCCATTGCGATCTTGTAGAAAAGCACATGAAGCACCAGCCAGATGCTCCTCAATGATGGCGGGATCTTCTTTATGGCCGGGTTGGTAAACTGCCCAAGTGCAACCATCAAGAAGGCAGAGGGAAAAACAACAACGCTGCTTATCTTTATCCTTGGAAAATATTTCGTAAAAATAAGAAAGAGAAAGAGCAGCACCCAGGCATAGGACGAAAGCACCTCATGCTTGACCATATAAGGGCCATGTCCAGAAACAACCCATCTATAAATGATGACCACGCCATGCACAAACATACCTGCCATAAGTGTTACGTATGACCTTTTTTCAAATACCTCACGTTTAAAGATTACACCTATGGTGTTAAATAGGGTTGCGGTGATATAGATCAGGACAACAACCCAATGGATAGCAACATCTATAGTTACAGGGTCTTTCATAGAGCCTAAATTTCAAACCTTTCCTTTATCATGTCAAACTCCTCTACATACTCATCCCTGAATCTGCTACATCTCCATGTCAGGACAAAGATGCCATCCTCAACGGGCTTTACATAAATCTCTCTTGGTGGCGTAAAATAATAAAATATACCACCTAAAATAATAACAAAAAACCCGAGAAAGACTCCTGACATACCATTGGATTTCACAAAAATTATTGATGCCCATCTACGCACATCAAAAAGACGAATCCTGTAGTTTCCGAGAGTTCCTTCCTGACCCACTGTGAGGGTTGTCTTACCGAGTATCTCCCGCCCCTTCAAGAGACGTAAAGTGAGCTCTGGATTTGGGCCATCCATTACCGCCCTTGATACATCTGTGAAGTATTTTGCCTGCACTACATAGGGGAAATCAGGAGGCGAGAAATCCTCGTAGGATGGCATGTTCCTTTTAGGGGGTATCTTCATCAGGAGCATTGTCTTAAACCCTCCACCACCTTCTTCCTGAAACTCCACAAAAAAGGCATGACCAAAGACCTTCCCCTGGTAGATTTTAAAGCCTTTATAGTTCATGGTATTGTTGATGGCTATGGAGGCATCGGTGAAGGCACCATTGTCTCCTATGAGTCTTATCTCTGTTGTGACCTGTTTAAGGTCATCTGTGTCCCAGAATTCGGGCTTCACCCTTTTCATTAAAACCGTGAAAGGGAGTTTCAGCTCACCACCCAACAAGCCCGTAGATACAAGGTCCCATCTCTTTCCAGGCTGGAATGCCTCGCCTTCAACAAGATAAACAAGCCCACGTTTCTCTGTCAGCACTACAACAAGGGATGCAAGGATAGAGATACTCAGGCCAAGATGAAAGAGTGCACCACCCCAGTAACCCCAGGGATGTTTGACAAACCTCTTTATGGATCTGTTACCTCTTATCCTTCTGTAGCCACTTCCGACAAGAATAGAGTTAATATTCTTTTCATTGTTCCTGACCTCATGGGAAAGAACACCTGAAGCCACTCCTGTCTGAAAGGTCTTTTTCAATGCCATCCTTACCTGCTCATAGGATGAAAAGAAAAGGGACAGAAGAAAAAGAGCAAGTACTCCTGCAAACCATGGTGTGGTGTAAACATGATCAAGCCCCAGTCTTTCAACGGCCGGTGACAGGTAGGGATGCTCACTCAACCATCTGTTTATCTCAAGGTTAGAACTATTAAACCTTTGCGGAATAATATAGGAAATCAATACAAAGAGGAGCAATAATACAATCAGTGTAATTACGGTCTTTCGTGATAGTAGAAACCTTTTTATCATCAATAATTATTATACATAATAGTTTTTATTATAGGCACATCAGGAGACCGGGTGAATCCGGTCTCCTGATGCCAAGGAAATATGTTCCTGTACTTTACCAGACGGGCTTACCAGCAGACCTGCCCTTATGGTCACCGCACTGGCTGTTTTCAGACCAGCAATTATCTTTGTTTGGATTGCCTGACCACTTGAGAATACCATACAGATATATAGTTCCACCGCCGTTACCATCTGGTTTATATCTGGCAGGGGCATTTGCACCTGTAATCAGTCGGGAGGTCTTTGCACCATGTGGTACACGTACATGGCAGCCCACACAACCTGTACCACTGTTTGGCACATTTGTATGCGCCTTTTCTCTCCCGGTCCAGCTTCCTCTGGCATCATGACCTGCGGTAGTAACATCATGGCAGTTTGCACAGAACACCCCATCATCATTACCTGTGGTTATATTATTCCATCTCCTGTAAGTACCTGAGCTTGTACCATTGTTTGCAGCAGAGGTATAAGGCCATGCCTTGTTTGTACCCGCAAGCATCCACTTCACAGCTGAACCATGGGGACCTTTAGCACCAGAAAGGCTGGTGGCATGGCAGTCTGTACAGGTCATGATATCATTGCCTCCACCTGACCACCCACCTGCCATCTGTGAACTCAAGAGCCCCTTTGGAGAATCGGAATTTGGATAGTTGTTCAGGTTGGTTACAACTGGATGGCCTGACTCGTTGTTCGGACTGAATTCAACAGCAAGGTTTGTAAATGAACTCGCACCAGAGCCAGACCCTGAGCCAGGATCAAAGGGTGTCAGGGTCGTCCCTGTAGCTGCATGACATTTGAAGCATACCTTGTACTCAGCGTCTGCCGTGCCAGAGGTAAGGGCTGATGCACCGCTCCAGACACCCGGGTTCCAGGTTGGTGTTACTCCGCTGACACCTTTAAGCACACCTGCCAGTGTGGTGCTTCCCTGTGTATGGTTTCCAACTTCAGCCTGATGCTGGTTATGACAGTCAAGACATGTAATTGAGCTGTGTCTGCCACCGGTGAGATCAAACTGGTCTTTGATAGCCTTTGCACCGAACTGAGGTGTGTTTCCGTGGCAGTTATAACAGATATTTCCTGCTGTGGTAACAGAATCTGTAATGTTATAGACAAACCTCATGAGCTTTGTTTCATCCGAGCCATGTGCGTTTATCACAGGATCAAGGGTTGTACCTGCTGCACCGGAGTTGCCATGACAGGCCATGCATTTATCAGAGAGGGAGGTGCTGCTATGGGCAACTGTACCAATTGTCCAGCCGATATCAGGTGGTGCTGTATTGTCGCCTGAGTCTGCAAAGGGCTTTGTTGCATTGGCACCGAGCCTTGAGGCACCATTGCTGTCATGGCAGCTTACACAGAAGCCCTCAAGGGAACCGCCGGTACCGTCATACACAATGGCAGCACCTGTATCTTCATTAAAGACTCTAACATTTGGATCACCCTCCTGGGTGTGATTGCTTCTGTCGTGACATACTGTACAGGAAGCATCAACCGGTGTACCTGTTATATGATGTGAGGTCTTTGTAAAGTCATTACCTGCCTTGAAGATCCCACGTCTTACCGTGGCAGTAAGCCCCATATCATTTGTATGACATGAGGAACACGTGGTTGTCCCGATACCCCAGGTGGGTGTGGTAGATCCACCATGGCAACTCACATTGGAGCAGGTACCAAGCCCTGAGCCTGTAAGATCGTTTACCTGGGGAAAACTCGTCCCTTTACTGTAAGAAGCACCAGAATCACCATTTATCGGACTTGCCATATCAATATTTCCGTCCCTGTGGTCAAAGGTCGTTGGTTTTATATGACACTTTGAACAGTCAAAGGGATGCTTGCTGTGTGAACCAACCACTGCTCCCACAGGTGTGTTTCTCTGGCCTGTGGCATCTGTGGGTGGATAATCGTGACAGTCTGAGCAGGAGGTTACTGTGTACTTCGGACCTGTGTTGTCTATTGTTATATTGGTGGAAGAACCGGTTGTAACCGCGCCGCAGTCAGGGTCTGTATAATCCACTGATATGGTTATGGGATTCTCTGCTGGATTTCCGCACGCACTGGTATCCCAGGAGTATTCAAAGGCACCTGTGCCGGAATTCCATGTCATGTTCTGGTTGGTAACATCACAGGCACTGCTTCCGGAGATCGTCACTGTGGCAGAGCCGCTTCCAGGGGTGCTCTCACCCGAGATGGTAGCCTGAACGGTTACCGTCCCGTTCACAGTAGAACCTGAGGCAGGGGTAACAGTAACCCCTGCTGTCGGATCAGGGTCGGTGCAGGAAGGCGTGGTCACAGTGGCCACATTAGAATCTCCGCTTTCACAGGCGCCGGCGTTACTGTAGCCACGGACTGTATAGTTGTAAGTTGTACTTGGGGAAACTGCAGTATCAGTATAAGAGCCTGTGGTTATGTTTGTTGCTATCTGAACACCGTCACGATATATATTGTAATAATCATTACTGGTCCCGTCATAAGTCCATGCAAGGTCAACCTGCGTTGACTGGACATTGGTCGCCTGAAGGTCGTTTGGTGCAGTGGCAGAGCAGGCAGGGGTTTCATCAACAGTAATCCACCCTGTGCTCTGACCTGAGTAAGTATTTCTTCCGTTTGTAGGGCCAAAGTAAACACGAATCCGTGTACTTGCACCAGTATAGGAAAACCGATAACCTATTTTCCCACCAGCTGGCACAACACCCCCAAGAGCTGACAGATCAGGTTCTATTTCATCGTCAAAATTCGCAGGAATGTTCATATCATATGTTCCAAGACTCGTCTCGGTACCATCAGGCATAACATAGTATAATTCAAAGGTTACAGTTGCTGACTTTCCACTTCTTTCACGAATAGTAAAGCGATTACCAGTTGCCTGGCCGGCAACCTGCGTATTCTGTGTATATGCAGTATTATAATATGTATTAAAGAAAATCCCCGGACTCGTTAATTCAACTCTGTCATCACAACTGCCATCAGCATCCTTTACCAAGTTAGTATTTGAGCCTGGCGTCCTGTCACCACATACACCGTAGTTGTATGATATACCTGTTGCAACATTAGCAGTTCCTCCTGAAACATCAATAGCATATTTGGCAAGTACAGCTTCTGCACTGCTCCCTAATCCCAAAATCATCACCAAGGCAAGGAGGGCCATGAGGGCCATCCTCAAAGATTTGAGATTTGATATCTGAGATTTGAGATTTGAAAAATGATCTCCCCTACCTGAGACTCCTCCCATGACCGTCCTCACCTCACTTTCTTTTGCGTTATTTGCGTTAATCTGGTTTATTTGGTTTGTTTGGTTGATTTCGTTTATTTCTTTGATCTCATTCATTTGTTTCACTTGGTTGATTTGGTTCATATGGTTGGAGGATCCAGGGA
>DROX01000256.1 GCA_011321725.1 Nitrospirota bacterium
AAAGGATATATTGTCTATACAAAAAATGATGAAGTATGGTTATTAAACGTATCAGAAAAAGAAAAGAGACTTGTGGTAAAAAACTTTCAGGTAAAGTATCTAAGAGTCTCTCCTGATGGTACAAAGATCCTTTTTATTGTAAGAGATCACTTAAAAGAAAAATTGTATATTTTTAACCTAAAAGACAAAGAAAGATATCTTATTATGAAGGTAGAAGTAAGTATTTAGGGTTTCCTTCATACAGCATATGGGGTCAGGTCTTGCCTTTTGCCATCTTAGTCTGATAGAGTAAAAGCAGTAAAATCATGGCAAGACCATTAAGGATAGAATTTGAAGGTGCTGTCTATCACATCACCTCAAGAGGAAACGAAAGAAAAGATATCTTTCAGGATGATGAAGACAGGAAGACCTTTCTTGATATTCTGCAAAAAGTAATACTCCGATACAACTGGCTTTGCCATGCATACTGCTTAATGAGTAATCATTATCATTTGGTAATAGAGACACCCGAAGGTAACCTTTCAAAGGGGATGAGGCAGTTAAACGGGGTATACACGCAGTTATACAATAGGAGACATAATAGGGTCGGACATTTATTCCAGGGCAGATACAAGGCCATACTGATAGAGAAAGAAAGCCATCTTCTTGAGGTATGCAGGTATGTGGTGTTAAATCCTGTAAGGGCAGCAATGGCAAAGGAGCCTGGGCAGTGGAGATGGAGCAGTTTCAGGGCAACAGCTGCAATAGATGAATCACATCCCTGTTTAACAACAGATTGGATTCTTGGTCAGTTTGGACGGCAGAGGAAAAAGGCTATAAACAAGTATATAGAATTTGTCATGGCAGGTACAGGAACTGATAGCATCTGGAAAAATGTAAAGGGCCAGATAGTTTTAGGCAGGGATGAGTTTGTAGAGGAGATTGTTGGATTGATGAGGGATAAGAAGGAGTTGAAGGAGATTCCACGTAGGCAGAGACATTTAGGCAGGCCATTACTTGAGGATTTGCTTGATCAAGAAACTTTAAGAGACAGGGCAAAACGAGGAAGAAAGATATATGAGGCGGTAATGAAGCATGGATACAGCCAAAAAGATGTAGCAGAGTTTGTAGGGCTACACTATTCAAGGATAAGCAGGATAGTAAAAAAGGAAGGGGAATTGGCAAAAGGCAAGACCTGACCCTCTACTCAATGAAATTTTGTCTTCTATGGTGTAAAATATATATAAAAATTTATAAACTGGAGGAATTCATGCCTGAACTCAGAAAGGATCCTGTGGTAGGACGATGGGTAATTATCTCTATAGAAAGGGGGAAAAGACCTTCTGATTACGCCTCTCCATCACATAAGAGGAGGGTTGCAGGCTTCTGTCCCTTCTGCCCCGGCAATGAATATACAACACCTGACGAGATTATCTCTTTCCGGGATGATTCCGGTAACTGGTCCCTCAGGGTGGTGCCAAACAAATTCCCGGCGCTTCAGATAGATGGTCAGCTTGAAAAGCTTGGTGAGGGAATATATGACAAGATGTCGGGCATTGGTGCACACGAGGTCATAATAGAGACCCCTGACCACTTCAGCTCTCTTTCAACCATGCCAAGAAAGGGTGTTGAGGATGTGCTCTGGGCCTACTATAAGAGAATAAAAGATCTCAAGAATGATAAAAGGCTTAAGTATGTGCTTGTCTTCAAGAACGAAGGTGAGGCAGCTGGTGCCTCTCTTGAACATACCCACAGCCAGTTGATTGCCCTTCCAATTATACCCAAACTTGTTAGGGAGGAGATCAATTCAGCAAGGAACTATTATGAGATGAAGGAACGGTGCATATTCTGTGACATTATCCAGCAGGAGCTTGAGGATGGAAGACGGATAATCTGTGAGAATGAACTGTATCTTGCCATTGCCCCCTATGCACCAAGGGCACCCTTTGAGACATGGATACTTCCAAAGAGTCATCAGTCCCATTTCTGCCCCCCTGATAACAGCTTTGGTCTGCTTGCTGAGATACTTCAAAGGATTCTCAAGCAGATTGACAAGCTTCTTGATATACCACCCTATAACTATATTCTTCATACATCCCCCTTTTCCGACGAGAACAACGAGTATTATCACTGGCATATTGAGTTTGTTCCGAAGCTTACAAAGATTGCAGGTTTTGAATGGGGCTCGGGTTTTTATATAAACCCAACACCACCAGAAGAGGCTGCAAGGTATATGAGAGAGGTTGAGATATGAGGGTGCTCTTCGTTGCAAGTGAGGCTGTGCCCTATTGCAAGACAGGAGGGCTTGCAGATGTCACAGGTGCACTCTTTAAAGAACTGAAGAAGATGGGAATAAATGTACTGATGGTTCTGCCCTACTACAGGCAGTTGATCAGGTCTGATAATATTGTTACCACGGGCCTGAGGATAGAGGTGCGGCAGAACTCAAGATCCTATCTATGCAGTCTGTATACCAGCACAGACAAGGACACTCTCTTTATAGATATTCCCGAATTATTTGACAGAGAGGGCATTTATGGTGACACCAGAGGGGACTATCCGGACAATGATACGAGATTTTCCATATTTTCAAGGGCTACACTCATGGCTGTAAAATCCATGGGTTTTCAGCCTGATGTGATACATATGCATGACTGGCACACCGCCCTGATTCCCCTTTACCTGAAGACAATACACAGGGAGGATGCATTCTTTGTAAATACCGCAACTGTCCTGACAATCCACAACCTTGGTTATCAGGGCCTCTTCCCTCCGGGGTCCTTGAAGAATATCGGGATAAGCCCTGCTTTTTTTACTCCGGAGGGGATTGAGTTCTACGGAAAAGTCAATTTCCTCAAGGCCGGTATTGTCTTCTCAGATGTCATAACCACTGTAAGCAGCAGATATGCAGAGGAGATAACCACAGAGGAGTATGGGTTTGGTCTGGATGGGGTGCTCAGGAGGAGAAGGGATGTCCTGTATGGTGTTATAAATGGTATTGAGTATGACAGGTGGTCACCTGAGATTGATCCCTATATCCATGCACACTATCATCATAGAGACCTCAG
>DROX01000257.1 GCA_011321725.1 Nitrospirota bacterium
CTATGTGATTAAATTTGACACAATTTTCTGAATTCTGATATTCTTAAGTATGAAATACAACAGAATGAGGTGATGTTATGACAGCAGTGAAAACAACCATAGCAGAAATCAAGGTAAGAGGACAACTTACCATACCCAAAAAGATCCGAGAGCAGACCGGACTTGACGCAGGAGATATGGTAAACATTATTCCAGTGGGTGATTCTTTAATTATTACTCCCCACAGACTTGAAATTGAAGAGGCGAGAAGGCAGATAAGGAAGATTCTTAAGGCCGCAGGCGTTTCACCAGAAGAAATCCTTGCAGACCTTAAAGAGGAAAGGGAAGCCCTCTTTGAAGAGGCATACGGCAAGAAAAGTTAAAGTCTTTCTTGACTCAAATGTCATTCTTTCAGGCCTTCTCAGTGATAAATCATACCCCAGGATAATCCTTGACCTTTGCTGTCTTCGTCTTGAGTTTATCCAGTTTTTTACATGTGAATACAACCTTATTGAGATTGAACGCAATCTGAAGAAAAAGCTGCCTCAGGCACTAAAGGTCTATAAAAAATATCTACCTTCTCTGAATCTTCAGAGCATTCCTTTACCGGATAAGAAACTTGTAAGGAAGTTAAGTCGTGAAGTAGCACCAAAGGATGCTCCTGTTCTTGCTTCAGCAATAATTGCAGAAGTTGACTTTCTTGTAACAGGTGATAAAAAGGATTTTGACCCCCTGAAGGGTGAGAAGCACTATCCATTTATAATACTTAGTCCGTCTGAGTTTATAAATGAAAAACTACCAGAGATACTGCGTTCAAGAACGGTAAAACCATAACTTACTTCAAAGTCCAAAATTCCTAAAACACCCCCCTGTCCATCGCCCTGCACTGCACGGCCTCTGAGATGTGATGGGATTCCATTCAATTCTGAGGAAACAATACCTACTTTTTACTGGATTAAGGAAATGTATCATCTGCGATTCCATTCAATTATGAGGAAACAATACCCTTTCGTGTAGATTATTTTTGAGGAATGCCGGGGACTTGACAATTGCTAACGAAATTGAGTAAATTTACTCATACTTCTGAGTAAATTGTAATAAAATGTATAAACGTCCTGTTTACAAAACTCTTCTAAAAAGGATTTCTGAACCAAGAAGGTTTATCCAGGTGCTTGCCGGACCAAGGCAAACTGGAAAGACCACCCTTGCAATGCAACTGATTGATGCCCTTAATGTTCCAAGCCATTATGCTACTGCTGATGAGCCTGCATTGAAAGACCTTGTGTGGATAGAGCAGCAATGGGAAACCATCAGGGCAAGGTTGAAGAACACAGGCCGTAAAAAGGCACTTCTGGTTCTTGACGAAATACAGAAGATAAAGGGATGGTCAGAGGTGGTAAAGAGACTCTGGGATGAAGACACCAGAGCACGCAGACCTATCCATGTAGTGCTTCTGGGGTCATCACCCTTGCTTGTCCAGAGAGGACTGAGCGAGAGTCTTGCCGGCAGGTTTGAAATTATTCCTGTTACTCACTGGTCCTATAAGGAGATGAGAGATGCCTTTGGCTGGAATGTTAATCAATACATCTTCTACGGTGGGTATCCAGGGGCAGCCACACTTATTGATGACCCCGAACGCTGGCGTCGGTATATAAGAGACTCCCTGATAGAGCCGACTATCTCAAGGGACATCCTGCTTATGCAGAGGGTGGATAAACCTGCTCTTCTCAGACGGCTCTTTGAACTAAGCTGTATATACTCATCTCAGGTGCTTTCTTACCAGAAGATGCTCGGACAGCTTCAGGACGCAGGTAACACTACTACTCTTGCTCATTATCTGGACCTGCTTAAAGGAGCAGGGCTTGTTATGGGACTTCAGAAGTATGCAGGGCAGTATGTAAGACAGAGGGCATCAAGCCCAAAACTGCTTGTCCTGAACACAGCCCTGATGACAGCACTTTCAGACCTTACTTTTAAAGAGGCAATGGAGGACTCAGAGCAGTGGGGAAGAGTGGTAGAGTCTGCAATTGGGGCGGCACTTGCCAATGGGATTACAGGAACAGATATTGAACTTTTTTACTGGTCAAGCAGAAACCGAGAAGTGGACTTTGTGCTGAAAAAAGGTCGCACTCTTATCGCAATAGAGGTAAAGAGTGGAAGAAAAAAGGGCACTCTGCCTGGAATGGAGGCATTTTCAAAGGAATTCAGGGTCAGCAGAAAACTTCTTGTTGGAGGCGGAGGGATAGACATTGAGGAGTTTCTACTTACACCTGTAGAATACTGGGTTGATTAACCCATAAGAAGTTGCAATTTCTCCTGGTTCTGTAATAGAATTTTATAAAAGGTGAAAAACTCTGGGCAATACCAATAAGTCTAATGCTTTCATAATTATTTACGAGCGTTCAAAAGTGTTCGGGTTAGAGATGGTTTTTTTATTTCAAAGTCCAAAATTCCTAAAACACCCCCTGTCCATCGTCCTGCACTGCACGGCCTCTGATATGTTGTATCAATAAAAAGTTATCAATTTTTCAAGTAAAACTACTAACTAATAGAGAGTTTTAAAATGTATCTAAATCTTACGATATGATGATATAATATGAATTAATAAC
>DROX01000258.1 GCA_011321725.1 Nitrospirota bacterium
CTAAAAACCTTCTGATAAGACAGTGCATCAATTATCTTGAGCTTGAACAGGAGGGGCTGGGGCACGGTTTTGAACATTCAAAGGCAGTGGCAATTGATGCAGGCGCACTTGTCTTGATAGAGGGACAGGGCCAGGGGATCACTCCAGAGAAGGTGGATACCATGATAAACACCGTGCAGATCGCGGGAATTCTCCATGATATACGGCGTGGCGAAGAGGAGCATGCCGTAGCTGGAAGTCTTGTGGCTGCAGAGATCCTGGACTGTTTCGGTCTTGAGGAGCTTGACAAGGACTATATCGTAACCGCTATTCGTAACCATGAGGCCTTTAAAGAGGTTGTACCAGCCAGAGACCGCTACGGTGAGCTGATAAGCGATGCCCTCTATGATGCGGACAAGTTTCGCTGGGGGCCTGACAACTTTACCACCATGATCTGGGAGATGTTGAGGCATAACCAGATACCACCTGAACAGTTCCTGGAAAATTACAAAGGAGGGCTTCAGTACATAAAGCGGGTCAGAGAGACCTTTCGTACAGCCACGGCCAGGACCTATGGTCCAGAAATCATAGACCTGGGTCTTCGGATTGGAAGTATAATCTACGAGGAATTAAAGCAGCATATCTCAGGATGACCCCTCCCTGAGCTTTATTACAGGATTACCAAAAAGCACACCATGCAACCATCTGTGGGCAAACTTCAGTAGCTCCACCTCATCTTCTTTGATGAGTTCCACCGTATCATCGTCCACCTCGTAAAGGCTCAGGAACCTGCTTTCAAATACAAACTTCCTGAAATTATCAATGTCATAGCTGCACATGAGATAGAGGCTGATACTCTTCTCCGTGGGTTTGAAGTCCGGTGCCAGGAGCTTCTTGCTCAGGACTATATCAAACCAGTCTTTGTTGATGAAATCAAATATATTGATCTCCTGCGCCTCCCTCCACTGCCGTACAGTCCATTCCCTGTTCTCTTCAAAGCCCTTACAATAGGCCTCCTTGATGGGAAAGAAGAAATCACCACCGCCAACCTCCTTGCTTTTCAGAAGGCCAAAGCCTATCGGATAGTACCTGCAGACAACAGGACGGTCTGAATAGATCCTGCAGCCCTCATCTGTGACAAAGGGGCAACGCCCCTCTTTTGTCATCCTGAGCATGTATAGGGGGAGTCTGGATTTTTTCAACTCCATCAGCTGGAGATAGTTAGTCAGAAACTCTCCAGAGGTTATGCCGAGACGATTCTTTATGCGTACCACATCATAGGGTGTAATAAAGATGTCAATCTTTCCGCAGCATTGGGTAAAACACTCAAGCCCACTGTGGCACATAAAGGAAAACTTGCTGTCCAGGTCCATCTTTATGGGTTGAACAGGATTACCTGATAATGTCTTGATGATCTCGTCCATGGAAAACTCCTTTGTATAAAAAATCTGGTATCCTTTAATATAACCGATCAGGGAAGAAAAATACTAATCCTAACGAAAGCCTCTGCTTCCTCAGGGGAATTCCTCAACCTCCTATCTCCATTTATTCACACCCACCCTTTCACAGAAATCAACAAGTCTGCACCTTGAACAGAAGGGGCTCTGGGGTCTGCAGATTCCCTGGCCAAAGGCAACCAGAAGACCGTTTATCTCCTTCCAGTATCTCTTCGGGAGTCTCTCCCTCAGAGCGAACTCTGTCTCCTCAGGGGTCTTTGTCCTTACATAACCCCATCGGTTTGTTATCCTGTGAACATGGGTGTCCACACAGATGCCGGGCTTGTCATACCCCCTTGTGAGAACAAGGTTTGCCGTTTTTCTGCCCACCCCTTTCAGCTTAAGGAGATCCTCCATCCTGTCAGGCACCCTTCCCTTGTAGTGCTTCATTATCTGGCAGGCCATCTCCTTTATTCTTTCTGCCTTCACACGGTAAAAACCCACAGGGTATATGGCCTTCTCTATCTTTTTGACCGGCATGTGACAGAGCTTCTCCGGTGTGTCTGCCAGCTTAAAGAGCCTTTCAGAGGCCTGTGATGTGGTGCCATCCTGGGTGCGCAGGCTCAGGATACAGCTTATCAGTACATGAAAGGGGTCTTTCTTCTGTGTGGCAACGTAATCCACATAGGGGACTTTCAGGGTCTTAACCTCTTTCCTGAGCAGGCTGATAACCTTATGGATATCCTCCTGCCTTATTCAGTCCTCCTCAATGGTGATGGCCTCCACAGGGCAGTTCTCCTCGGCAGCCTCACAGCATCCTGCATAATCACAGGCATCAGGGTCAATCACCCTTGATTTGCCGATCTCCTCATCAAGCATGAAAACAGCAGGGCAGATCTCTGCGCAGTTGCCACAGCCTATGCAGGTGTCTTCATCAATAATAACCTTCATATCAGTTATCCTTTACAAACCTTGTGAAATTC
>DROX01000259.1 GCA_011321725.1 Nitrospirota bacterium
CAAGAAAGACTTTAACTTTTCTTGCCGTATGCCTCTTCAAAGAGGGCTTTCCTTTCCTCTTTAAGGGCTGCAAGGATTTCTTCTGGTGAAACGCCTGCGGCCTTAAGAATCTTCCTTATCTGCCTTCTCGCCTCTTCAATTTCAAGTCTGTGAGGAGTAATAATTAAAGAATCACCCACTGGAATAATGTTTACCATATCTCCTGAGTCAAGTCCGGTCTGCTCTCGAATCTTTTTGGGGATGGTAAGTTGCCCGCGTGCCTTGATTTCTGCTATGGTTGTTTTCACTTCTGCCATAACATCACCTCATTCTGTTGTATTTCATACTTCAGAATATCAGAATTCAGAAAATTGTGTCAAATTTAATCACATAGTCAGAGATTTTTTATGGGATTGTGCTTTTGTAAGTATCAATTACGGGTTCCCATGCCTCTTTTTCTGACATTTTTACATCTTTAACAAGTTCTTCCAATTCAAATCTATCTATTAAGTCCTGAATGTAGTTAAAGGGTAGTATATCTGAAGGAATTCTTATCACCACTTCTTTATTTTCTACACTTAGTTTCATTTTATGCCTCCATAGACCTCAATTTATTAATCTATATAGATTTTACAACATTTCCAAGTGTAATAGAAAGTTAGGGAAAGCTGTATCTCATAATTCACTCAGCTTTTTATAAGAAGCCTCCCCTCAGTGCCGTGTACACAAGAATCTTCAAGGTCACCTCCACCATTGCTGATCTTGAAGATTCAGATTCCATAGAATCCCACCACATCTCAGAGGCGGTGCAGTACAGGATGATGGACAGGGGGTGTTTTAGGGGAAAAAAATTGACAGATGTAATACAAAAGTATTACGATAATTGTATGATTGTCTTTGATTCATCTACTTTAATTTTACTTGCAAAGATAGATATGCTTGAATTATTCGTAAATGACTTAAGTGGTAAGATCTTAATCCCTGAAAAGGTTAAAAGGGAATCCTGTGATGTATCAGCTATAGAAGTGCCTTTCATTTTAAAATTGATTGAGAAGAAAAAGATAAAGGTGTCACATGTAAAAGGCAAAAAAGAGATAAGAAAACTGATGGATGATTTCCACTTAGACAGTGGTGAAGCTGAGGCTATCGCACTTGCTCTCCAAAAAGGTTATAAAATCATCGCAACTGATGACAGAAATGCAATAAAGGCATGCAGGCTTTTAAATTTAGACTTTATAACAGCTATCTCTGTTTTAATAAGGGCCTATGAGAAGAAAGTCATAGGGAAAGAAGAAGCCCTTGCGAAGCTGGAGAGGCTTGTATCTGAGGGTAGATACAGTAAAAAGATAATCAATGATGCAAGGGCAAGAATTAAAGGAGGTAATTGAGATGAAAACAAAGACACTGAGTATACGCATAAATGAAGAAGAATACAGATTTTTATCTTCCTTCGCAAAGGAGGAGAAAGAAAATCTATCCAATACATTAAGGGAGCTTGTAGAGCTTGGTAGAGTAATGCTTGCCATAGAAAGGTATAAAGCTGGCGAGGCATCTCTTGAAAGGGCTGCAAGGATTGCTGGTGTCAGCATATCAAAGATGATGGATATCCTGAAAGAGCACGGCGTAGAGGCAAATCTTGAATATGAAGACTATCTCAAGAGTTTAACAACAATTAGAAGTATTTGGTAAAGATAAATATACACTTTCAATAGACCTCAGCATGCTTAAGGATTCACAGGATATTCAATCCCATCACATCTCAGAGGACGTGCAGTACAGGATGACGGACAGTGGGGAAAGGAATCTGAAATATCCGACCACCATATACAGAGGGCATTAGCAGCTTTCTCCGAGTTTGTTTAGAATGAACTCAGCCACTATCTTTTCAGTATCTCTTTATAAATCTTCCAGAAAGGCATAATGGTGATATCTTTGCTTATCTTTTCCTCCTGATTGAATGTGATGATGTAACCCCTTGGGATATTGAACCTCTCCATTGCACTGGAAAGCCCATCCAGCTCCCGCTTCCTGTTTTGTGAATTTATCTCATAAACAACCTGCACTGCCATCATCTGCCTTTCCTTCTTAATTATAAAGTCGCATTCCTTCTTATTATGAAAAAAATATATATCCTTGTAGCCATTCTTAAGAAATTCCGTGAAGACCAGATTTTCAAACAGCCTTCCCCGGTTTTCTGAAAACATGAATGAAACCGCATTTATCAGACCGTTATCCACACAGTAGCACTTCTTCTTGCCTGTAGCCTGCATCTTCAACTTATAAGAAAAGTTCTTTATCTCTGTAAATAGAAAACTATCCTCAATAATATTAATAAAGCCCTTAACCGTGTTTTCATTGCTGTTTATTGACCTGGCAAGGCTGTTATAGGAATACATCCCTCCGATATTTGAGACCATGTAAAATGCAAGTTCCTTAAAGGTCCTCACATCCCTGATTGCATTGTTCGCTATGCAGTCCTTCAGGATTATCGTCTCATAATAGTTGACAAGCAGATCCCTTTTGAGTGCAGGATCCCCTGTTTTCCAGACCTCAGGGAATGAGCCGTATCTCAACATATCATCAAGGAGGCGCAGCACCTTTGGGCTATTTGCCAGGAGGTCTTTATAGGTGACGATCCCGTTGTAATCAAGGATCTCCCTGAAAGAGAAAGGGAATACATAATCAGCAATATATCGCCCTGACAGAAGCCTTGCATAGGTGCCCTTCAGGAGGGAAGAGTTTGACCCGGTGATAAATATCTTTTTAAACTGCCCTGTATCATAGATGCTTTTTATGAACCTTTCCCATCCCCTGACATTCTGGATCTCATCAAAGAAAAGGTATGCTGGCTGGCTGTCTGTAAGCCTCTCTGCTGTCTCAATGACTGCATAAAGTAACTTCGGGTCATTCCAGACATCAGAAAAAAAAGGGTCATCAAGATTGATATAAAGGATTTGTAGTGGATCAACATCCTCTATCAGGTGATTTATAAGCAGTCTGAATACACTCGACTTGCCACCCCTCCTCACGCCAAGGAGCACCTGTACCTCTTTCATGGAGAGTCTCTTTATAAGGGTAGTGACGATATCTCTCTGAATAAGTCCTGGATATCTCTCCTTTTCCCAGTGCCTGTTCTGTAAAAGCAGTATCTTTTCCATTATTACTAATCATGTTTAGTAAAATTAACTTATTTTACTAATTTTGCTTCGGAAATGTAAATGCCATTCAACCACTAACCTTGACTGGAGAATCATTATACATTCCTTGTCATTACCCGCCCCCTGGTCAAGCCATAGGGCTGCTTGACGGGATGATCCATTTTGTTCTTCTACTAAGACTCATGGATCGCCGCGTCAAGCACGGCGATGACAGGGTTGGTTATGGGTTGCCCTGTCGGATCAAAGCCTGCACTCAACTTGATTGGGTGTCCGACAGGGCAAGATTGTTTGTGGATTGTCAGGCCGGGATTTGACATAAATACCGCCTATAATATAGTGTATTTCTTGTATGAAGAGGCTAAGGTTTATTCTATCTTCACTGCAGGACTTCTACAAACTCTCCCTCAAGGCCCCGCTGGGTATTTTCCGCAGGCCCTTCTATTTCAAAGACACACTTGAGCAGATGGACTACGCCGGGCCCGGCTCGGTCTTTATTATCATCCTTGTATCCCTATTCATAGGGATGGCACTGTCGCTTCAGATCTCAGCAGAGCTTGCAGCGCTGGGGCTCAAGATGTACACAGGAAAGATCGTAGGTGTTGCAATCATAAGAGAGATCGGACCTGTGGCAGTTGCCCTGACCTTTGCCGGCAGGGTGGGCTCGGGCATGGCCTCAGAGATCGGCTCAATGATCCTTGGCCATCAGGTTGATATCCTCAGGGTATTCGGTGTGGACCCTGTCAAGAAACTTGTGACACCCCGGGTGATCAGCTCCATCCTTATGCTTCCCGCGCTTACGATTATTGGAGATGCCGTCTCCCTGATCGGTGGTTACTACATAGCCGTCTTTGTGAGCCACCAGAGTGCATCCTTCTACTGGACACAGATAAAGGATATACTTGACTTTGAAAACATCTTCTCCGGACTTACAAAGCCCTTTCTCTTTGGCTATACCATATCAATAATAAGCTGTTATTTTGGTCTTACCACATATGGTGGCTCCAGGGGGTTGAGGCGCTCAACAACGATGGCGGTTGTGGTATCCACCGTCATGATAATTGTATTTGATTTTCTCATCACAAAAATACTCCTTTTTGTCCTGGGGATGAGGGTATGATAGTATTTGAAGATGTAACCCTCTCTTACGGGACAAAGATCATACTGGAGGGTCTTTCCTTCCAGGCAAACTTCCATGAAAAGATAGCCATACTGGGCAAAAGCGGTGCCGGTAAAACAACCATACTGAAACTGATCCTTGGCCTGCAGAACCCTGACAGTGGAAGGATACTCATAGATGGCACAGATATTACAGTGTTAAAAGAGTCCCAGCTGAGGGACGTACGGATGAAGTTCAGCATCGTTTTTCAGGAAGGTGCGCTCTTTGATTCTCTGAGCGTGAGGGAAAATGTGGCCTTCTGTCTGAGAGAATATACTGACCTGACAGAGGAGGAGATAGAGGAAAGGGTCAGGGACCTGTTAAGGCGCGTTGGCATTGAAGAGGCAATAGATCTCATGCCTGAGCAGCTAAGCGGTGGGATGCAGAGAAGGGTTGCAATAGCAAGATCCCTGGCCGCATGTGAGCCAAGGATGTTCCTCTATGATGAGCCCACCACTGGTCTTGATCCAATTACCGCTGACAGCATATGCGCGCTCATGAACGAACTCTCCAGTGGACAGCCACCTGACAGAAAGGGGCTGATCGTTGTTACCCATAAGGTCACCGATGCTGTAAAGGTGGCTGAACGTTTTTTATACCTCAGCGAGGGACGATTGACCTTTGATGGTGATATAGATGCACTGAAAAACACCACTGATGATGAACTGAAGAGGTTTATCTATGATATTCTGTAATTTGTATCTCTGATAATATTATGCTCATCTGTCCAGACCTCGCAACCAGGTCAGGAGACATTGTAATATATCTCTTATTTCTGTCATTACCCGGTCCCCGATTAATGCCCTCGGGGGCAGGCTTGACCGGATAATCCAGTCCCTCCCCATTTGTCATTGCCCACCCCCTGGTCAAGCCAGAGGGCATGCTTGATTGGGTAATCCACTCTTTTGTCTTTTCAAGGACCATGGACTATCGGATCGTAGCCCGATAGTGACAAGGGGCTGTGGATTGCCGTGTCGGAGCACGGCAATGACAAGGCTGTGGGTGTTGTGAATTGCCCTTCAGGCACAACAATGACAGATCTGTTCTGCACGAGTGGTTCCTGCCTTGTACCTCTGTGCTTTCTTCACCCATCTACTCATCTACCCATTTACCCATTTACTCATTTACCCATCCACCCATCCACCCATCCACTCATTTACTCATTTACCCATCAACTGCTTACTGTTCCTGACTGTATTTATTGCCCCTGTCCTGTCTACAGGTCAGAAGTTATTTTGGGCACCACTACCAGACACCAATATTTTCTGATATAATAAAATCTGATATGTATCAACAGAAAAAAAATCTCCGATGGTCACAGGTAAGGGTCGGGCTTTTAATCTCCCTTTCACTGCTAATAATCCTGCTTACCGTGATCTTTGCCGGAAATGTAGAGGAGCTTCTCAGGCCAAAGGTCACCATTAATGCAATCTTCACAGATGTGAAGGGCCTCAGAGAGGGTGCACCTGTCTGGTTCTCCGGGCTGGAGATCGGCTCTGTCAAGGCACTTACCTTCCTGCCGGAAAGCAGGGTAAGGGTCACCATGGCTATAACGCCTGAGTCACTTCGGTTTCTCAAGAAGGACTCCCAGGCAGCCATACTTACCCTCGGGCTTCTTGGTGACAAGTATATTGAGATAAGTCCCGGGTCAAAGTCTGCGGCAAGCCTCAAACCGGGCGATACCATTCAGGGTGTTACATCCACTGAGATCCAGGAGATTGTTGAGACCTCCCAGGCATCACTTGCCCGCATCACTGAGTTCATCCACAAGCTTGAAGAACTGATAATCAGGCTTGAAAAGGGTGAAGGCACGGTACCGCTGCTTCTGCGGGATCCCTCTCTGTACAATAACCTCAGAGACACCACAAGGGAGCTCCACCTGATTACAAAAAGGCTCCGTACAGGCAAGGGCACCGCCGGGAAGCTGATATCCGATGAGAGCCTCTACAGGGAGGTCTACTCAGCTGCAAGAGATATAAAGCTCTTTGCTGGCGAGATAAGAAGGTCAGAGGGTACGGTCAAGAAGCTCATAAAGGACCCCGGGCTTTATAATAGATTCATGAGGGCCTCGGAGGAGATAGAGTCCTTTTCAAAGAGACTCAACAAATCAAGGGGTACCCTCTATAAACTCGTTGAAGACCCTGAACTATACGAAAACCTCAACAGCACCGCCAGGCACCTTGACGAGTTGATCTCAGAGATCCAGCAGAGCCAGGGACTGATGGGCAGCCTTGTAAGAGACAGGGAGCTTGCCGATAACCTTAAAAAAACATTAAAAGAGCTGAATCTTCTGATTGAAGATATCAGAAAACACCCGGACAAATATTTTAATTTCAGCCTTTTTTAGATATAATAAAAACCAAAGGAGGATTTATGGCACACCCCAAGGTACTTGCCTTTGTTCTTGCAGGGGGCAAGGGAGAACGTCTATTCCCATTGACAGCCTTCAGGTCAAAACCTGCTGTCCCTTTCGGTGGCAGATACAGGATCGTTGATTTCGTTTTAAGCAACCTTGTCAACTCTCAGATATTCTCAATCTATCTGCTCGTCCAGTACAAATCACAATCACTGATAGAACATATAAGACAGCAATGGGTTATGTCACCAATAATAAGAGACCACTTTGTAGCAGTAGTGCCACCACAGATGCGGATGGGGCCCGAGTGGTTCCAGGGTACTGCTGATGCAGTGTTCCAGAATATCAACCTTATAAACCACCACAACCCCGGGCTTGTCATAGTTTTCGGAGCAGACCATATCTACCGCATGGATATAAGGCAGATGATAGATTTCCATCTTATAAAGGGAGCGGATGTAACCGTGGCTGCAAGGCCTGTTCCGGTAGAAGAGGCCTCTGCCTTCGGTGTAATACAGACCGACAGCGAAAACAGGATAATCGGTTTCCAGGAAAAGCCGGAAACACCCACCCCGATGCCCTCAGACCCCTCAAGGGCCTATGTATCCATGGGCAACTATATCTTTACCACAGATGTCCTGGTCAATGCCCTTATTGAGGCCCAGCATAAGAAACACCATGACTTCGGCGCCCATATACTGCCTTCCCTGGTGCAGACAGGCAGGCTCTTTGCTTATGATTTTGAATCAAATATCATCCCCGGTACAAAACCCTATGAGGAGAAGGGATACTGGAGGGATGTGGGTACCATAAAGGCCTTTTTTGATGCCCATATGGACCTGCTTGGAGAGACCCCTCCCTTTGAACTCAACAACCCCCAGTGGCCGATCTACCCATCGGGGCAGAAGGCGCCTGCAACAAAGATCCTCCATGCAGAGATTGAAAACAGTATGATCTCCGAGGGTGTAACCATCCACAAGAATGTAACAATAAAAAACTCCGTTATCAGGACGGGGGTGGTTATTGAAGATAATGCTGTCGTGGAGGATTCCATCATAATGGATTTCTCGGTCATAAAGAGAGGATGTCATCTGAAGAATGTCATCGTTGACAAGATGAATGTGATAAAAGAAGGTGCAAAGATCGGTTTTGATCCAAGAGACGAGAGGTTCGGGCTTCATATAGACAGTTCGGGTATCAGGGTGATACCCCGCAAGGGCTGGAGGGATTAGTCCGGCAGGACCTCATTGATCTTTTTATTAACGAGCCTTCCCTTTTCATATACAGTAAAGGTGCGCTCATCCCTTTCCAAGTTCTCCACCAGTATCCTATCAATGCCGCCGATCCTGTCATGGAGCCTTTTGTATGCCCATGCGGCGAGCCCCCTGATACGGGGATCATTGCTCTCAAGCCCCTCACAGATAATCTCAGATATCCTGCTGTAGTCATCAAAGAGCTCTGCCTCACTCTCGCCTATCCTTCCTATTGCATAAAGCACGCCCTCTCTGAATATCTCCTCATCATAGAATTCGGGAAGAAGTGCCACGATGTGTCTGAATTTTTCCGGGGCATTGATCACGATCTCGGCAAGCATCTCCAGGGCGGTCCAGCCGATGCCCCCGGACTCCTCGGTAACGGACCAGAGGAGCCTTCGTACAATCTCACCGGCCTGCTCAGGGCTTTTCTCGGATATCCTGGCGGTTATGACACCTACCGCTTCAATCGCTCGCCATGTGATCAGGCTGTCTTTATCATAGGTCATGGATATAAGAGCACTCACCACCCTCTGGTTGTCCATGGCAAATTCAACGAGACTCTCCAGGGCATTCTTCTCAAGCAGTTCTCTTACCCTCTTCTTGATCTTCCTGACAGTGTTCACAGCCTTAACCCCCTGTAACGTCTGGCCGCATCTATCATGGCATCAATCCATTCAGGGCATCCGAGGGCATGCAGGTGTGTATATGTGGCAAGGACGTTCTTGTATATAATGCCATCCCTCCGTCCGGATATGCCCTTACCCCTTATCATCTTGAAAAGGAATTCAATATCATCCATGGGCCTGTCAATAACCCTTGAATAGTGGAACTCATGCCCTTTCAGCTGTATTCCAGCAGGATAATATGGATTCTCCCTTTCAACCTCAACCACTGTGTACCCATGGGCAACGGGCCTGTCTCTTATCTCAAAATCCAGGGGCAGGACACCACACATCTGAAAGAGGGATTCCTTATAACTGATGGAACGGCCGAGATACATCAAGCCACCACATTCAGCATACACAGGCAGCCCATCCTCAACCGCTTCCTTAAGGGATTTCATGAATCCCCTGTTCTTGCTCAGTTCAATGGCATTTGTTTCAGGAAATCCGCCGCCTATGTATAATGCATCTATCTCGGGAAGACGCGGCTCCCTCAGGGCATCCACCTCCACAAGTTCTGCTCCTGCCCTGAGGAGTGATCTCATATTCTCGGGATAGTAGAACTGAAAGGCCCTGTCCCTGATGATGCCTATTCTTACATCAGCCCCCCTGCTTTTCTGGGGGATATAGGGGTCAATGGGGCCTTCGTGATCCAATGGACCTGCCCCCTCTGCAATCTCAATCAGACGGTTCACATCCACAGATTCCGTGACCATGTCTGATAGGCTTTTGATCACACTTTCCACGTCAGGATGTTCTGCATGGGGTAACAGACCAAGATGTCGCTCGGGCATGAACTCCTCTTTTATTCTCCTTATGGAACCGATCACCTCCAGGTCTGTGTACTCCTGAATACTCCCTCTGATGATTGACTCATGTCTCTGACCGGCAATATTATTCAGTATAACACCGGCCAGGGCCAGTTCTGGATCAAAGGATTCTATACCCTTCAGGATGGCAGCAGTGGTGCGGGTTACCTTGGTACAGTCCAGCACCAAAACAACAGGTGCATTGATACGCTTTGCAAGCTCTGCGGTGCTGAAGGAACCCTCAATATTTACACCGTCAAAGATGCCCCTGTTGCCCTCAATTAAAGAAATCTCTGCATCCCTTGAATGAAAGAGGAAGGATTTTGTGATCGTCTCATCAGGAATAAGAAAGGGATCAAGATTGTAACATTCCCTGCCCGCAGCCTTTGAGAGCCAGCCTGCATCAATATAATCAGGCCCTTTTTTGAAGACAGCGACCCTTTTGCCCCACCTGTTTAACGCCCTTGCAAGGCCAATAGAAAGGGTGGTTTTACCAGAGCCCCCTCTAAGCCCTGCTATAACCACCCTGGGTCTATCAAATCTCACTTATCTTTTTACCTCTTTATAAACAGACTGATCTTCCTCTTACTCCTTTGGTGGGATCTCCACATAGCTGCCACCGAAATAGGTAAAGATAAGCTGGCCCGAGTCAAGCAGCTCTCTCAGGGCAGCCTTAACCTCTGATTTGTCAACGCCATGCTCAGCTGAAACCTTCTTGAGGATATCGCTCTGTTTCAGCTTTTTCTTTCCCATGGACTTTTCTACCATTTCGTATATTATCTTTTTCAATTCTTCCTTATCCATATAGACACCCCTTTCAGAAATGATCAGGGGGCATATCATATGCCCCCCATTTTATGGTTACCACTTAAAGGTAGCTGCCATCCTCCATGTCTCACGGGCAAAGGTAAAGTCATCAATATGCTGGAGTCTGAACTCAAGCCCGGTGACCTTGAAGAACTTCTCCCAGCCAATCCTCTCAACCCACTCACCGAGCCTCTCATGCTTCTTGGCACCAGCTATGTAGGCATCAAGTATCTTCTTGACAGCCTCTGTCACCTCTGGCCATCTGGGTGGATTGTTGGGTATCCATGGCACAGCAAGCTTTGAGAATTTCGGGTTTGACCTGAGGTTTGAAACCTTTCCACCCACCACAATGGCTATACCGTCATTCTTGGGATCAGCTATTGGCATTGCAGGACATACGGAATAGCAGTTACCACAGTACATGCATTTCTCCAGTTTTATCTTCACACTCTTTGCCTTGGGATCAGGGCTGATTGCGCTTGTTGGACATGATGCAACTGTGGATGGGATCTCACAGAGGTTCTTCACCTTGTCATGCTCAATCCTTGGCGGTGTCTTGTGAACACCCACAAGGGCAATATCAGAGCAGTGCACGGCACCACACATGTTGACACAGCATGCCACAGCAAGCCTTACCTTTGCAGGCAGGTCCTTTGTATGGAAATACTCATGAAGGTCATCCATCATTGCCTTCACAAGCCCTGATGCATCGGTGGCTGCTGAGTGGCAGTGCACCCATCCCTGGGTGTGAACAACATTGCTGATTCTCGGCCCGATTCCACCTATCATGTACCCCTTCTCTTTGAGTTCATTCACAAGGGGCTCAACCTTGCTTTCACTATCCACCATGAACTCCACATTATGCCTTGTGGTAAACCTGAGATATCCGTCACAGTGTTTCTCTGCAATATCGCAATACTCCCTGATGGTATCAGTGGACAGCAGCCTTGGGGTTGCCACCCTTACGGTCCACACCTGGTCACCACTCTCTGCAACATGTACCATAACACCTGGGCTCTTTATCTCATGATACTTCCACTGACCATAGTTGTTCTTGATAACAGGTGGTAAGAACTTGCTAAAATGCGGTGGTCCAATATCTGTCTGTCTTTCTGGAAGATTCTCTGCCATATTAAACCTCCTTATGATTTATAATTTAATCAATTTTTACTTCTCAATATCCTCTTCAGACCAGAAGAAGAATGGATCCCTTCTTGGCTCTTTCACCATTACTGGGTGCGGCTCAAGACCAACCTCTTTGATAAAGGTGGGGAAGCCCATTCTCTCTATCAATTCACCAATACGCTCACGGTTCTTGCCATGCTCATCCCAGAACTCCCAGATCCTCTCAACAAGATCATAGAGCTCCTCATAGGGTGGCTCCATCTTCATAAAGGGTACGATCACCCATGACATGAGGGCACCCGTGACAATTGGTGCCTTACTACCAAGAAGTATTGTTGCGCCACGCTCCTTGCCAGGCCTGAGGGCCTTTGTCATCTTGGCGATACAGTGCATACACCTGTTGCAGTCCTCATTGTTGATTGTGAGCTCATTGCCATCCCAGCTCATACAACCTGTTGGACACATATCCACGATCTCTGCCTGGATGTCCATTCCACTGTTTGCATAGTTCCTGACCTCATCCTGGTCAATCTGGATATCATCCTTCCAGGTACCGATTATTGACATATCTGCACGGGCTATTGAGGCTATACAATCTACAGCACAGCCTGCCATCTTGAACTTGAACTTGTATGGGAACATTGGCCTGTGAAGCTCATCCTGGAACCTCTGTGTAATCTGGTAGGTAAGCTCAAGTGTATCATAGCAGGCCCATTCACATCTGCCAGGTCCTACACAGCATGATGGTGTTCTCACTGCAGAACCGGAACCCCCAAGATCCCAGCCCCTTGATGAAAGCTCTGCGAAGACCGGCTCCAGGTTCTCCGTCCTTGTGCCAAGGAGGATAATATCACCTGTGGAGCCGTGCATGTTTGTGAGACCGCTTCCATATTTATCCCAGATGTCACAGATCTCTCTCAGGGCAGCAGATGTGTAAAAGAATCCAGCAGGCTGGTTAACCCTGATTGTATGGAAGTGGGCAACACCGGGAAACTTGTCAGGCACATCGGAGTACCTGCCGATTACTCCTGCACCATAGCCTCTTACACCAACGATACCGCCATGCTTCCAGTGTGTTACCTTCTCCTTGTAGGAGAGTTCAAGCTGACCAAGCAGGTCCTGAGCATACTCGCTGTGCTCAGCGGCCCTCTTGATCTCCTTGACGAAACTCGGGAAGGCTCCCTTCTCAAGCTCGTCAAGCAGGGGTGTCTGATGTTTCTGTCCCATGAGTTCCTCCTCTTCTGAGATTTTGAGTTATAAGTTATATAATAAAAACTACTTTAACTACAGGCAATAAACCTTAATACACTTTAATTGTTTTGGTCAAATTAAAAATATTTATCAGACAATCATAAAGATTTATTAATTTGAACAAGCCCCGTTACCATCGGACAGGGCTGGAGACAACCTACCAACCTCTTGATATTCAAGGGCTTTCAGCAACCAGACCATACATGAAGAAAAAAGGCACTGACTATATTAGCATAACTGATTCAAAAATAGATATTCTCCTGTCTATGGCAAGAAATCCTATGGGTTTTTTCCCTCTTGCTTTATCAATCTGAACAGCTTGTCCACCGCATCCCTGGCACCCTCTGCCCTGTGAACCCCGTTGATCTCCCAGGTCCGGATACCCACTACAGGTTTGTCAAGCTGAAGGGCAAAGGCGATCTCTGACAGGGTCCCATACCCCCCTCCCACAGCAACAAGGGCATCTGCTGTACGGGCTATGATGGCATTCCTGCCTATACCAAAGCCCGTGACAATGGGTATCCTTATGTAGGGATTTGCATCCTCTTTGCTGTCTGTGGGCAGTATACCAACAGCTATACCGCTGGCCTCAGCAGCTCCCCTTGAGGCTGCCTCCATCACCCCGCCAAGCCCTCCGCAGACCATTATGGCATTCCTCTCTGCGATCTCCCTGCCCACATGATATGCAATATCAAGTAACTCCCTGTCAGCCTCTCTGCCACCTATAACACCAATTATAATCTCCAAAACCCCTCCAGGCAATGAAGGCAATCTGTAATTGCATCAACTACCACTTCACAGGGTCCATCAATTTCATCTTTACATACTCCTCCAGTGACAGAAGGGCATCCTTATTAACATCAGCCTCATTGAAGAATCTCAGCCTCCCGTTCAGGAATTCCCTGAAGGAGATCCTTCTGTCCTTGTTGCGGTCGGTGAGGACAAACTCCTCCTTTTTCAGCTCCTTCAGTTCAGCCCTCTCAAGCATCTCATCCCTGTTGGAATCCATTGATTCAAACCTCTTTTTGATGAACCTCCTGTATTCCTCCTCGTCCACATATCCATCCTTGTTAAGGTCTGCCTCCCTGTATTCCCTTATCAGCTCCTCCCTGGTATTCTGTCCGGCATTGACAGGACCCGGAATGGGAAAAGAGATGAGGAGAAGGAGAGCCAAAAGCATGAAGGTCTTTGTTGTGGCCACTGAATCACCTCCTGAAATGTTCGGTTCCTTCTTCACCATACCATATTACAAATGTTAATTACAATTCAGAACAGGGGTTCTCACAATTTTTATATGACACTTTAAGTACTTTAAGTCTTAAAAGACCCAGGGGGAGGTATGGAGGGGGTATCCCGAGATTATTTTGGACACTACTGTGTTAAAATAATAAGTTGTACACTGGGGCCCAGAATAATTCAGCCTTGTAAACAAGGCAGGGTGCCAATACGACAGTCAGGAGTCAAGAGTCAAGAGTCAGGAGTCAGGAGTTAACAGTAAGCAGTGAGCAGTGAGCAGTGAGCAGTTGATGGGTTAATGGGTGGATGGGTGGATGAGTAAATGAGTTGATGAGTGGATGGGTTAGTAAGCAGTAAGAAAGGCCTTCCGAAAAATCGCAGATTTTTTCGGAGTAGACAGAGGTTGACCAGGGGATTGATGCACCCCCACCTTCATCCTCCCCCTTCAAGGGGGAGGTATGGAGGGGACGGGTATGTTAGTTATACATCTTTGAATCTCTGATCAGAAGACAAAAAAACATGAAAGAACTGATTATAGAGGGTGCAAGGCAGAACAACCTGAAGAACATCAATCTCACCCTGCCTCATGACAGCTTCATTGTCATAACAGGGCTCTCCGGCTCCGGAAAGTCCTCCCTTGCCTTTGATACCATATTCGCCGAGGGGCAGTGGAGGTTCATTGAGTCTCTCTCCACCTATGCAAGGCTCTTCCTTGAGAAGCTTGACAGGCCTGATGTTGACAGCATCAGAAACATACGTCCTGCCATAGCACTGCAGCAGAAAAACCCTGTTAAAGGCTCCCGTTCCACTGTGGGGACCCTTACGGAGATCTACGACCTTTTAAGAATACTCTACGCAAAGATCGGCAGGCCCTTCTGCCCATCCTGTGGCAGGGAGATAAGGCAGTGGACTGTGGACAGTATTATGAGCGAACTACTTGAGAACTACCATAACGAACGGGCCATGATCACATTCAACACAAACAGGCCTGCGGACGAACTCTTAAGGGACGGTTTTTACCGTTACTGGGATGGTAAAGAGATACAGGAGCTGGCCCAATCAGAAGAGGGCAATGGTGCCTATGAGATAGTAGTTGACAGGTTGATTATCAGGAATGACCCCCGTGTCGCTGACTCGCTGGAGCTTGCCTACAGGGAGGGACATGGTGCATTAAAGGTATACATATATAAAAAGGTTGAGGGTACACTGCAGATCATACCCCTCAGCTTCTCAAGACAGCTAAGCTGTGAGCAATGCAATATCAGCCTTCCCGAGCCAACACCAATACTCTTTTCATTTAATCATCCTGTTGGTGCATGCCAGCTCTGCAAGGGATTCGGGAATCTCCTGAGATATGACGAATCCCTTATAGTGCCAGACCCCGAACTCTCCATTGCAGAAGGAGCAATAGAACCCTGGGAGAAGCCTGCAGCCTACTGGTGGAAAGAACAGCTCATTGAGCATGCAAAAAAGGAGGGTATTGATATAAACAAGCCCTATAAAGACCTCACGGAAGAGGAGAAGGAGAAGATCTTCCGCGGTGGAAGGGGGTTCTACGGGATTGATGATTTCTTTGAAGAACTGGAAGACAAGAGGTACAAGCTCCATGTACGTGTCTTTCTCAGCCGCTACCGCCAGGCTGTAAGGTGTGATGAATGTAACGGCACAAGGCTGAAGAAGGAGGCCCTTGCCTTCCGTATAAAGGGGCTCAATATTGCGGAGCTCTGCAGCCTCTCAATCTGCGAATTAAGGGAGTTCTTCAATACCCTCACCCTAACAGCATTTGAGGAGTCCCTGGGAGCCGAGGCACTCAAGCAGATAAGGATGAAGCTTGATTTCCTCTTCAGGGTGGGTGTGGGCTATCTCACCCTTGACCGCCTTGGAAAGACCCTGTCGGGAGGGGAATATCAGAGGATCAACCTTGCAAACCAGATCGGCTCACGCCTTACAGGGACACTCTATGTGCTTGATGAACCCACGGTAGGGCTGCACCCCTCGGACACGGAGAAGATCACAAAGATACTCAAAGAGATGGTGGATATGGGGAACACCCTTGTTGTTGTAGAGCATGACAGGCATGTCATTGAATCAGCTGACTGGGTGGTGGAGCTTGGCCCTAAAAGTGGCAGCCAGGGGGGAGAGGTTGTCTTTACGGGCAGGAAGGAGGATTTCCAGAAGACCGAGACCCTTACATCCAGGTACATAAAGGGGCTTGACAGGGGCATGATTGATATCTTCAGGAAAAAGAGGCTGCCACCCCCGCGAGAGTGTCTGGAACTTAAAGGTGCCAGGGGTAACAACCTGAAAGGGATTGACGTGAGAATCCCCCTTGGCCGGTTCACCGTGGTAACAGGTGTATCCGGCTCTGGCAAGAGCACCCTTGTGGTGGAGACACTGTACAGGGCACTTGCAAAGAGATTCAGGACAGGCACGGAAAAGCCCCTTCCCCATGACGCCATCACAGGTGCAGAGAGGCTAAGGGGTGTAAGGCTCATAGACCAGTCACCCATTGGAAGGACACCAAGGTCAAACCCTGTTACGTACCTGAAGATATTTGATCATATCAGGAAGGTCTTTGCCTCCCAGCCCTATGCGGTTGCACATGGTTATGGTCCGGGCTTTTTCTCCTTCAATCTCCCAGGTGGCAGATGTGAAAGATGTAAAGGAGAGGGGTATGAAAAGCTGGAGATGTATTTCTTTGAGGACATCTTCGTAACCTGTGAGGTCTGCGGTGGTAAGAGATACAGCCAGGAGGCACTGAAGGTACTGTACAGGGAAAAAAACATCTACGAGATCCTTGAACTAACCGTTGATGAGGCCATATCTGTCTTCTCCGGTGAGCCCCAGATACTGAGCAGGCTTCAGGTACTGAAGGATATGGGGCTTGGTTATCTGAGGCTTGGCCAGCCTGCCACCACACTCTCTGGTGGTGAGGCACAGAGGCTGAAGATATGCTCTGAACTTGTGACAAACAGGAAGAGGGACCTCCTCTATATACTTGATGAACCCACTGTGGGGCTCCACTACAGGGATATCCTCTCTCTCATAGGGGTCTTAAGGAGGCTTGTTGAAGAGGGAAACACCGTCATGGTTATTGAACACAACCCTGACCTGATATCAGTGGCAGACTGGATAATTGATCTTGGCCCTGGCGGAGGCCCCTCCGGTGGCCAGGTGGTGTATCAGGGTCCACTTCAGGGTATAAAGAGGTGTAAAAGGTCACTAACAGCAAGGTATGTTGAGCCATGAGTATTACCTGGCGGTTGATTGACAGCGGTCCCACGGATGCCTATATGAACATGGCAGTGGATGAGGCAATCGCCATCTCAGTGATAAAGGGGGATGTTCCTCCAACGCTCAGATTCTACCAGTGGCAGGGTCCAGCTATCAGCCTGGGATGTTACCAGCGGTCTGAGGAGGTTGACCTTCTTTATTGCAGGGAAAGGAACATACCTGTTGTAAGAAGACCAACCGGCGGAAGGGCGATACTTCATGGTGGGGACCTCACCTACAGCTTCTCATCAAAGAACACGCCACCCTTTTTCTCTGACGGACTGTTGAAGACATATAACCATATCAGCGCTGCCTTCCTTCATGCATTAAAAGGACTTGGTTTCCCTGTGGTGATGAAAACAAGAAAGGAAAAAGGCCGTGTCCTCACGGGCTCTTCAATATGTTTTCAATCCGTATCCTTCGGTGAGATCACCATTGATAATAAAAAGATAATAGGCTCTGCACAGAAGAGATGGACAGAGGGGTTTCTCCAGCAGGGCTCCATTCTATTGAGGCTCAACGCCGAGGAGATGCTGAGGGTCTTCAGGGGATCCAGGACAGAAGAGATCACTTCATCAATGACAGGGCTTTATCATTACAGGCCTTCACTGGATACGGAGAGGCTCAAGGAGATGATCAGGGATGCCTTTGAAGAGGCCTTTGGTGTTGATCTGAATATGGCACCTCTTACAGAAGAGGAGTATTCCCTTGCCGTTAAACTGCGCGATGAGAAATATGCCCGACAGGAGTGGACCCTGAGCCGGTAATATTACTTCAGAGGTTCCGGGGAATACATTTAGTGGCATGTGCGAAGGACTGTGCTAAGAGTTGCGCTATCAGATTCTGTTAGAATATACTCCATGCATGGCTATACAGGAAAATCCCTGTTTATAGACCTCAGCACTGAAAAATACGGGATTGTAAAGACACCCCCGTCCCTCATCGAGGAATTCATCGGGGGAAGGGGGCTGGGTGTTGCCCTTGTTGCGCCCCATATTAGTTATACATGGGATAGCCCGGAGATGCCCCTTGTCTTCTCATCAGGCCCCCTTGTGGGCACAGCCTCACCTACATCAGGAAGAATCTCCGTGGTATCCCGTTCTCCTCTCACAGGGACGGTCCTTGATTGCTCGGTGGGCGGAAGATTTGGCACAGAGATGAAGAGGGCAGGATACGATCTGATCTTTATCCAGGGCAGGGCAAGGGGCTGGAGGTTTATTGAGATAAGAGATAAGGATATAAAGATCCTGGATGCTGAACCACTCAGGGGTATGAATGTATCAGAGCTGACAGCCACACTCGGCGGAGGGGCCTCAACAGCCCTCATAGGAAGGGCAGGGGAAAGGCTTGTCAGGTATGCGGGGATTGTCTTTGACGGACACTACCTTGCTGGAAGGGGTGGTCTTGGTGCAGTAATGGGATCTAAAAACCTGAAGGGCATCAGTATAAAGGGCAGCAGCGAGGTAAGAGTCCATGACAGGGAGGAACTGAGGAAGGCATATGACGAGATAATGAGGCTTCTACGGGCATCACCCTCCCTGTTCGGGGAGTTCGGACTCAGTGAGTTCGGCACAGCAGCCCTTGTTGACCTTATCCATGCCCGAAGGATGGAGCCCACAGAGAACTTCAGGAGGAGCTATTTTCCTGACTCAAGGAGATACTCCGGGTATTCCCTCAAGAGGCTGTTCAGGCCAAGAAAGAGCGGGTGCAGGGGCTGCCCCATCCTGTGCAAGAAGGTCTCACAGGATGGGCTGGTGCTCCCTGAATTTGAGACGGTCTCACACTTTGGTGCCCTTCTGAAGAACTCTGACCCGGAAAGCATCCTGCAGGCCAATCGCCTCTGTAACGACTACGGGCTTGACACCATAAGCACCGCCTCCACCATCGCCTGCCATTCGGAGATAACAGGAAAATGGCCAGCTCCGGATGAGATCCTTGAGTATATCACCAGGATCGGTGATAGGGATGGTATCGGTGATGCCCTTGCAGAGGGGTCGCTCAGGTATGCCACATCAAAGGGCAGCCCCCACCTCAGCATGTCTGTGAAGGGGCTTGAACTGCCTGCCTATGATCCCCGAGGAGCCTATGGGATGGCCCTGGCCTATGCAACCTCCAACAGGGGCGGATGCCACCTCAGGGCATATCCCATAAGCTATGAGATACTGAGAAAACCCGTATCAGTGGACCGTTTCTCCTTTGAGGGGAAGGCACGTATGGTGAAGATCTCAGAGGATATGAATGCAGTGGTGGATTCACTCACCGCATGCAAGTTCGTATTCTTCGCAACAAGCCTTGAGGAGTATGCCCGGTGCCTGAGCGCTGTGACAGGCAGGGAGTTTGATGTACAGGGCCTGCTCAGAACAGGGGAGAGGATATGGCTCCTTGAAAGGTCTCTGAACAATCTGAACGGTTTTAATGTAAAGGATGACGACCTTCCTGAGAGGTTTTTTAAAGAACCAGGCTTTGAAGAGGGAGGGATCAAGATACCGCCGATTAAAAGGGAGGACTTCTTAACTGCACTGAAAAGATACTACAAGATAAGGGGTTATTCAGGGGAGGGAAAGGTGGATGCCCTAAGGTTCCCACAGGGTTTGTCTACTCTGAGGACTGATCATTAGGGGCAGGGTTTGCCTTCTTCAGATTGTTGTAGTTTTCCTCTATGAACCGTGTGTTGTAATTGAGGTTTATGAACCGCTCATCCCTGAGAATCCTCTTATGGAAATCCACTGTTGTCCTGATCCCCTCAATCCTGAACTCCTCAAGCGCCCTTAGCATCCTCAACCTGGCCTCCTCACGGGTTCTCCCCCTGACAATTAACTTTGCAATAAGTGAATCATACTGGGATGGTACGGTCCAGCCACAGTAGGCTGCGGTGTCCACCCTCACGCCGGGACCTCCTGGCAGATAGAGAAAGGTGATCCTGCCAGGTGAAGGGACAAATGTATCCGGGTCCTCCGCATTGATCCTGCACTCAATCGCATGGAAGTTGTATCTTACCTTGCTCTGCTTGATCTCAAGGGGCAATCCAGCAGCAAGTTTTATCTGCTCCTTTATTATATCCACACCTGTGACAGCCTCGGTCACCGGATGTTCCACCTGCACCCTTGTGTTCACCTCCATGAAGTAGATATTCCCCTCATCATCAAGGATGAACTCAAAGGTGCCCACGTTACGGAACCTCATGGCCTTTGCTGCCTTCACAGCATATTCGCCAATCCTCTTCCTTGTCTTCTCATCAAGCCCTGGTGCAGGGGCCTCCTCTATCAGCTTCTGGTGTCTCCTCTGTATTGAACAGTCCCTCTCTCCCAGATGAATGGTATTGCCCTTGTTGTCTGCAAGTATCTGTACCTCTATATGCCTCATGTTATGGATATACTTCTCAATATAGAGGTCTCCACTGCCAAAGGCTGCAAGGGACTCCCGCTGGGCTGTAGAGAATGCCTGCTCAAGCTCCGACTCCTCTGAGACGATCCTCATCCCCCTGCCACCACCTCCGGAGGAGGCCTTGATTATCACAGGATAGCCGATCTTTGAACATACCTTCCTGGCTGCCTGATAGTCCCTGACAACCCCGTCACTGCCGGGAACCACGGGGATACCCTTCTTTTTCAGAAGCTGTCTTGCCCGTGCCTTGTCACCACCAAGACGGATATTCTCAGGCCTTGGACCAATAAAGGTGATGCCTGATTTCACACAGGCCTCGGCAAACTGGGGGTTCTCGGAAAGAAATCCATAACCAGGGTGTATTGCCTCGGAGTCGGTTATATCGGCTGCGCTCAGTATGGCAGGTGTATGAAGATAGCTCTGCTGTGCCTCGGGAGGGCCAATGCAGACAGCCTCATCAGCCAGCATCACATGGATTGAGTCCCTGTCTATCTCTGAGAAGACGGCAACGGTCCTGATACCCAGTTCGCGACAGGCCCTTATTATCCGTACAGCAATCTCTCCACGGTTTGCTATGAGAACCTTTTTAAAGATCTTCATTGTGGCTCAATCAGGAAGAGGGGCTCACCGTATTCAACGGGCTGGCCATTCTCAACGAGTATCCGCACCACCACCCCGTCAACCTCACTCTCTATCTCATTCATCAGCTTCATGGCCTCAATTATGCACAGGACCTGCCCCTTCCTGACCTTTGAGCCCACCTCAACAAAGGGCTCTGAATCAGGTGATGGTGCCCTGTAGAATGTCCCCACGATTGGCGAGGTAACAGTGACAAGATGCCCCGTATCCTCCTGTTCTGTCTTTGGTTCCTCCTTTGGTACCGCCTGCCTCTCAAGGACCTCAAAGGTATGAGAAAGGTGTCTCTCTCTCCTGAGCTTTACACGCACACCTTCCTTTTCAATCTGTATCTCCGAGATGTCTGTATCCTTCAGCAGGTCAATCAATGCCTTTATCTCGTCAAGATTCATTTCTTTACCCTCTCAATGTATTCCCCTGTACGGGTGTCAACCTTTATTATATCACCTTCGTTTATATGAAAAGGCACCCTTACTGTGGCACCCGTCTCAAGCCTTGCAGGTTTGCTGCCCCCGGAGGCTGTATCACCCTTCACGCCTGGCTCTGTCTCAACCACCTCAAGCTCCACAGCTATGGGCAGCTCAACGGCAATGGGTTCGCCTTTGTAGTAAAGTATATAGACATTCATGTTTTCTTTAAGATAGAGCTTGCTGTCCCCGAGTTGCGCCTCTGTTATGGGGAGCTGCTCATAGGTCTCATTGTCCATGAAGTAGTACAGGTCATCCTGACGGTACAGATACTGCATCTCCTTCTCCTCAAGGTCTGCCTTCGGAACCTTCTCACCGGCCGGGAAGGTCTCCTCTATTATCTTTCCTGATTTAAGCCCTTTCAGTTTTGTACGGACAAAGGCACCCCCCCTGCCCATCTTTACATGCTGGAAATCCAGCACCTCATAGGGCTCGCCCTTGAACTCTATCTTTGTGCCTCTCTTAAAATCATTTGTGGATATCATCAAAGCCTCCTTCTATATATATCAGCTATGGTCAGTCCCTATCACTGGACAGACCGGTATCTCTTGCTCATGAAGTTGATAAATTCTCAGATTATCTCCAGCCGCCTTGGCAGTGATGTCAGCCTCTTCACTCCCCTGTCTGTAACAACCACCATGTCCTCAATCCTCACACCACCTGTTCCGGGCAGATATATCCCCGGTTCAATTGTAAAGACCATCCCTTTCTTCAGTGTCTCCTTACTCATAAATGATATACGAGGCGCCTCATGTATATCAAGACCAACCCCATGACCGGTGGCATGCCCGAAGTACTCACCATAACCCTTCGCCTTTATTGCATCCCTTGCCGCCCTGTCAACATCCCTGGCCTGCACCCCCGACTTTACCGAGTTAACAGCCAGCCTGTTTGCCCTGACAACGATCCTGTATATCTCCATCTTCTTTTCCAGACCCCTTCCATTAAGCAAAAATGTCCTGGTCATGTCAGAATAATACCCCTCTGCCTCACCACCCCAGTCAATAACAAGGAGGTCACCTGGCTGCAGCTTCCTCTCAGAGGCTGTCGCATGAGGCAGTGCTGCATTGGGACCTGAAGCTACAATTATATCAAAGGGGAGCCTCCTGCATCCACCCCTCTTCAGTTCCTCCTCGAGCCTGAGGGCAATGGATCTCTCGGTAACACCGCGTTTTATATAGGGTTTTATCCTCAGAAAGGCATCCTCGGCCCTCCTCACAGCCCTTTTTATGTTCTTAAGTTCTGTATTGTCCTTGATCTTTCTGTGTTCTTCAATCAGATTCTTAACCGGGACAGGGCTGAACTCCTTTCTCAACATGTCATAGAGTGCAAAGGACTCATTGTATTCAAAACCCACCCTTTTGATGGATAGTTTTTTCAACAGCCCTTTCACCGCCTTGTAAGGACTGTCCGATGCTATTACAATTTCACACCCCTTTACCTCTCTCTGTGATTGCTCCTTGTAACGGAAGTCAGTGACAAGAAAGGCCCTTCTGCTTGTCAAGAGTACAACAGCAGAAGAACCTGTAAACCCTGAAAGATACAGGATATTCCTCAGGTTTGTAACCAGAAAGGCACCAAAGGGCCTCCTGCCTATCTCTTCCTTGAGAGATTCTATCCTTTCCATGGGTTTTCTCAGGGGGGTCAGAACTCTTTCTCTATCTTTGGGATAGCTGTCCGGAGAACAAATCTTGCCTTACCATAATTACCATCAGGTTTTATGACCAGGGCCAGGTAGTACTCATCTGTTATCTTTCTCATTATTATGCCGCAAGTATCGGATATCACGGAAAACTCCCTTGCCTGGCCAAGCTGCAGATCCCTTGAGGCAATCTCAATATCCCGGATCAGGGTGGATGCCTCTGCAGAGAGGTCATTGAAATCAATAAGCCTCTCCTTGACGAACTCCTCAACGGGTATCCCATCAGCTGCCAGTATGATGGAGGCCACAGCACCCTCTACCTGTTGTACTGTTTCCTTAAGGACTTCCGAAAAACTCATCCCTTCTCCTCCTCAGCCCCTCAAGGAAGTTCTCAAGCCTGGCAACCACCACCTCTGAATCCTTTCCGATCAGCTTCAGGAACTGCTTCAACTCCTCAACCCTCTGTTTTGCCTTCTTGTTTTCAGGGTCCCTTTCAAGTATCTCCATGTAGATATCAAGTGCCCTGGCATACTGTTCATCCTGTACGAAACCATCAGCCTCTGTAAGGAGGCTCTCTATCTCCACTGAGGTATCAGGGAACTGAAAGAAATCCCTCTCCCTGACCTCCATACCTGAAACATCCTCCTGTGATGTATCCCCCGGTACGGTCTCTGC
>DROX01000260.1 GCA_011321725.1 Nitrospirota bacterium
AATTGTAACACCCATCTTCTTCATAGGCGCCGCTTCGGGCAGTCTGTTCGGTGATCTCATGGGTCTTGACAGGGCAACATTCGCTGCAATCGGCCTTGTGGGGGTCCTGGCTGGCGCTGCAAACACGCCTGTATCGGCAAGCATAATGGCAATAGAGCTCTTCGGTGCAGAGATAGCACCCTATGCAGCCCTCGTCTGTGTCATTAGTTATCTGATAACCGGACACAGAAGCGTCTATCCCACACAGATCATAGTCAGGAGCAAATCACCCTCTGTTGAGGTGGAGACAGGCAAGGAAATAGAGGAGATAAGCCTTGTCACCATAAGACCACGATCAAAGACACTGTACTCCCTGCTCATTCAGATTTTTGAGACAGCTAAAAGGATGGTCAAAAGGGCATATGAACATTACAGGAAAAGAAAGTAGCCTATACGAGGGATAGAGGAAGCCAACCATTTGAGAAAAAAGGAAATCGGGACCAAGGAAATGGTCTTATGCGACCCTGGATCGCCGTGTCAGGCACGGCGATGACAAAGGTGTTGTGGATTGTCGGGTCAATGCCCAACAATGACAATAACCTTTTCTGTCATTCTCCAGCCCCCGATTAAGGTCCTCGGGGACAGGCTTGACTGGAGAATCATTATACATTAGTTGTCATTACCCGGCTTGACCGGGTAATCCATTTGTTCTTTGTCATTTTGTCATTCCCTGGCTTGACCAGGAAATCTAAAAAGACCGTGGATTGTCGGGTCAGGCCCGACAATGACAATAACCTTTTCTGTCATTCTCCAGCTTGACTGGAGAATCCACTTGTTCTTTGTGGATTGCCCTGTCAGGCACGGCAATGACAACTTAAGGATGAATAAACTGTTCTCTTTTTTATACCGCCACACAGGGCCTGATAGATTTTCCTGCCTTGACATAAGGAAAGGCAATACCATATACTGAAAATGATAATAATTATCAACTTGGAGCTTCTCTGTGCATTGCCATAAAGAATCTACTGTTTCATCATCATCAACAATAAAGCGCATAGTCCTTATAGGCAACCCGAATGTGGGGAAAAGCGTAATATTCGGGCTGCTAACGGGAAGGTATGTAACCGTATCCAACTATCCCGGAACAACCGTTGAGATATCCCAGGGGAACATGACACTCTCGGACATACGCTACCATGTAATAGATACTCCAGGGGTCAACAACCTTATCCCCATGAGCGAGGACGAAAGGGTAACAAGGGATATCCTGCTGACCGAGAGGCCCTATGCAGTGGTGCAGGTGGCTGATTCCAAGAACCTCCGCAGAACACTGATGATAACCCTTCAGCTTGCTGAAATGGATCTCCCCCTTGTGCTTGACCTGAATATGGAAGACGAGGCAATGGATAGGGGAATAATCATTGACAAGCAGAAACTCTCAGAGATACTGGGTGTAAGGGTGGTCAGCACGGTTGCTCCCCGCAGAAAGGGCCTGAAGGAGCTGAAGGAGTCCATTGTGCAGCCTTCGGTGCCTGTCATAAAGGTTGACTACGGAGAGGCTATAGAGAATTACATCAAAAGGATAGAGGAGCTGCTTCCACCTGCCGGCATCTCAGGCCGGTCCGTAGCACTGATGATCCTTGCAGGGGACGAAAGCCTCAGAGAGTGGCTGAAGAAGAACCTCTCCCAGGAGGTGATAGACGAGATAGAGAGGCTGAGGGATGAGTGCCAGAGCCGCTTTTCTGAGCCCCTTGCAAAAATAATCAATGATGTAAGATACAGACTGGTCAACTCAATAACAGTCAGGGTTGTCCATCAAATACCACGTAAAGAGGGCAGGATTACAAACGCACTTGAGAAGGCCACAATGCATCCCTTCTGGGGCATCCCCGTGTTCATAGCTGTACTGTTTCTTCTCTATGAGTTTGTGGGGGTTTTTGGTGCAGGTATACTCGTTGATTTCTTTGAAAATGTAATATTTGGAAGATATATAAACCCGATGGTTACACGTGTTGCCGAGATAATTCTGCCGATACAGTTCTTCAGGGATATGCTTGTGGGTGAGTATGGGATTGTCACCGTGGCACTGACCTATTCAATAGCAATTATACTGCCCATAACAGCCACCTTTTTTATCGCCTTTTCCATTCTTGAAGACAGCGGGTACCTGCCCCGCCTTGCAATTATGAGCAACAAACTATTTAACATAATAGGGCTGAACGGCAAGGCAATCCTTCCCATGGTCCTGGGTCTTGGCTGTGGTACCATGGCGGTGATGACAACAAGGATACTTGAGACAAAACGTGACAGGATAATCGCCACATTCCTGCTCGCCCTTGCTGTGCCCTGTTCTGCCCAGCTTGGTGTAATACTTGGCATGATGGGTTCCCTCTCTCTGAAGGCCACAGCCATATGGATATTCACTGTGATAGCGGTGCTATTGCTGTCAGGGTTTCTTGCCGCCAGGGTTGTGCCGGGGCAGAAGACAGAGTTCTTTCTTGAGATACCTCCCCTGAGGAAGCCAAGACTGTCAAATGTCATGATAAAGACCCTGGGAAGAATTGAATGGTACCTGAAAGAGGCCGTGCCACTTTTCATACTTGGCACCCTTGTGCTTTTCCTGCTTCACAAGATAAAACTCCTTGGAATTATTGAGAGTGCTGCTGCACCGCTTGTTCACGGCGTACTGGGGCTTCCTCCAAAGACGGCAGGATTCTTCATTATGGGCTTTCTCAGGAGAGACTACGGGGCTGCAGGGCTTTTCAGCATGGCCCAGCATGGAGAGCTTGACAGCCTCCAGACCCTTGTCAGCCTGATAACAATTACACTCTTTGTACCCTGCCTTGCGAATTTCTTCATGATAATCAAGGAGAGAGGACTCAGGGTGGCCGTTTCTGTTACAATAATAGTGTTCCTCATCGCCTTTTTAGTGGGGGGGCTTGTAAATTACATACTTACTACATTCAATGTAATGATTTGATTTCAGGTTTATTTTGTTCTGTTGTTCTTTATATTGTTTGTCATTCCGCGACCCCGATTAAGGTCCTCGGGGGCATGCTTGAGTGGAGAATCCAGTTTTAACAATGGACTGTCGGATCAAGTCCGACAGTGACAAACTATCTATATTGTCATTACCCGGCTTGACCGGGTAATCTATTTGTTCTTTGTCATTTTGTCATTCTCTGGCTTGACCAGGGAATCTAAAAAGATCGTGGATTGTCGGGTCAGAGCCCGACAATGACAAAGATGTTGCAGATTGCCCTGTAAGGCACGGCTAATGACAATACGGTTAAGGAGTGGGATACAATGAGATCTGTCACCAAGAAGATGGCCATAAATGTTGAACCGGAATGCTTTCCCTGCTTTTTAAGGCAGGTTGTTCTTGCCTTAAGAAATGTTGATCTGGACAGCAGGGATAAGATTGAAATC
>DROX01000261.1 GCA_011321725.1 Nitrospirota bacterium
AAGACTTTTCTCCCGAACCCTTGACTTACACCTCCATACCTGGGTTAGTATTGAAATACGGAATCATCGGGGCGTAGCGCAGCCTGGTAGCGCACACGGTTCGGGACCGTGCGGTCGCTGGTTCAAATCCAGTCGCCCCGACCATCCCTTTTGCAGAAACGGTTAGAATGAAGGCCCCTGTTGAGACCGCTGAGCCGGCAAAACAACGACTCAGGCGACCATGAGGACAGAGGGCACGGGTTCTTTCAGGATGACAGGCATCCTCCCGCTACACTGACAGGGTATGTTATAATTAACTGCAGAAAACAATGAAAAAGGATTTCTCATTCCTCCATATATCGGATCTGCATCTCTCTAACCAGCCTTCGCTTCTGAGGACAGAAAGGGAGCTTAAAGAGAAGATAATAAACCTGTACCTCATGTCTCTTGAAGAGGCGGTCAGCTATGTGACTACCAACGATCTTGATGCACTCCTTATTGCTGGTGATCTTTTTGAATCAGAAAGGGTTGACCCTGAGATCATGAAAAAGACCTTTGAGATACTTTCCATTGCCGGTGAAATACCTGTTTTCATTGCACCGGGGAATCACGATCTCTACAGCAGCGTATATGCAGAAGGCCCGCTGAAGTTTTTCAATATCCAGCTGCCTGACAATGTCCATGTATTCAATACACAGGACTTTTCATATGTAGAACTTGAGGGTGTGCATGTCTATGGATGTGCCTGCATGGTCCCCGAGTATAACCCCTTCAACTCAACAGTTGATGGCAGGGATGGGTGGATAAACCTGGCAATATGCCATGGTTCGCTTATAAAGTACCTCCCGGAGGACAAAGAGGCATGGCTTCCCTTTAGTGAAGAGGATCTCCTGAATTCAGGCTTTGACTATATTGCACTTGGCCATTACCATGCCTACAGGGAGATACGTGACAGCACCGGGGCACTGAGGGCAGCCTATCCCGGTTCACTTGTACCTGTCACAATGAAGGACAAAGGGCAGAGGGGCGGCCTTCATGTAAGGATCACCAGGGAGGGTGAATCTAAAAGGGTCACCTCGGAATTCGTCAGGCTGGGACAGATCGGGCTTGAGGAGATCAGCCTTAATCTGCCTCCTGAGACAAACATAAAAGAATTATCGGAAATGCTCATGGAGAGGCTCTCGGGATATGATGACAGCCCCAGGACGGTGTTCATCCTTAATCTCTCCGGCTTTGGATTCCCCCATGTTGAGGAGATTACAGAAGAGGTGGGCGGGCATTGTCTTCACCTCCATATCAGGAGAGAAAACCTCTTCAGCACAGACCTGGAGGATATCCTCAGCCGGTACAGTGAAAAGAGCACCTTGGGGATGTTTGCAAGGAGGATGCTGGAGGAGATTGAGAATTCCCAGGGGGCTGAAAGGAGACTCCTGGTGAATGCCCTTGCCTACGGTCTTGATGCCCTTATGGGCAGGCAGATAGGTCCACGTTATGAGGATTAGAGAGGTAAAGGCGGAAAACTACAGACTCTTTGAGAGGTTACATTTTTCATTTGGTTCTTCACCCTGTCTCATAGTTGTGGATGACAACGAACAGGGGAAATCCACAATTGTGAGGGCCATACTTGACTGTCTATATACGAAGAAGAACCTCTGTGAAACAGGTGAGAAAGGCCGCCTCCAGCTTTCCTTCACCATCGCTAATGATGAGTATATTGCCATTGTGGGCAACAACAGGAAGCGGCTCCTAAAAAACGGCGTGGATATTACGAGAGAGTTCTATAAAAAATCCGGCAGAAGCTATGAATACCTCTTTGGCGAGGGCCTCTTTGGACTGAACGAGGAGGAGTTCTGCAACACCGTGCTCCTTCTTCAGCAGGAGCTTGACAGGCTTGATATACAGGGCAATGCCCTTTCAACGAAGATCCAGTCCATGATTGAGCTCTCAAGGGAGGACCACTCCTCATCACAGGCAATAAGGCTTTTGCAGGAGGGGCTCTCAAAAAACTTCCCGAGGATAACCGTCAAGAATCCCCAGAGAGGGGATGTGGAGAAGGAGTTACGGAACCTGAACAACAAGATAGATAGGCTCAGGGCAGAACATGATCTCTTAATAAAAAGGCTTGCCTCTGCCGAGGTTACGATCAGGGAGTTTGAAGATACGGAAAAGAAGATAAAGGCTGCAGAAGAGGAGATAGAAAGACTCCGGTATCTGCACAGGCTTTCCATCCTGCATGAGGACAGGAGGAAGCGGGAAAGGCTGAGACAGCTTGAAGAGAGCCTGAAGGCGATACAACCCTGTCCATCACTTACGGAAAAAGAACTTGAAAGCCTGAGGGAAAAGATCAACACCGCCTTTGCATCCTACAGGGAACTCCAGGATTCTGCCACCAACCTGAAAGGGAAGATAAGGGAGCGGAAGTCTGCCCTGAAAGATACCATGGATAAACTCTCCGATTATGATGATGTAAGAGAGAGGAGCTCTGAGGATGCCACAGTTCTTCATTCAATCTACCATGAGGTCTCCGAGCTTGACAGAGAGATGGAGGCGCTGAGGAAGGATATAGAACAGAGAAGGAACTCTTTCAGGTTCCCCTATGATGAGTTCTCCAGGATGGATGCCATCTTCTCAAGGCTCTCTGATACGGAGAAACACCTCCTTTACCGGTACAGGCTGGACAGGGCCGTGATTGACGAATCGCTGAACAGGCTTGACAGGCTCAGGACACTCTACTTAAACAGGAGATACGCCCTTGGAGGAGCCACCCTTTCCCTGCTGATCTCACTAACAGGGGTTGTCATACATCCAGCATTCTTTGGTATGCTCCTTGTCACTCTCCTTTCATTATGGTTTTATCTCAAAAATCACAAGGCCATCAGGCTGATTGAGGATGAGGCAGAGACGGGAAAGACCCTTAAGGAGATTGATGCTTCTCTGGATGAACTGAAGAGAAGGGCACTGTATCTTGATGAATCCCTGAACTCACTTCAGCAGCGGATCGGCTATACCCTGGACGACTATCAGAATTACATGGAATGGTCAGGCGAATTTAATGAGATCAGGACAAGGGAAGAGCTTTTGAATTCCAAGATATCACGGAAAGAGCGACTCCTTGACAATGCCCGGAGGATCCTTGGACACACTGCTGATATTCATGATATCCTGAATCTATCAGGAAGGATCAGGGAGTCCGTGAAACTGAAGGACCGGATCAGCAGCATCAGAGCAGAACTGGGGTTGCTTGAGGAACAGCTACAGCAGATAACAGAGGGTATATCAAGGAAGGAGGCCCTCATAAGAGAGGTAGCAGGGTTTGTACTTGAGAGAACAGAGCAGGCAGAGGATTTAAAGGCCTCATGGCGCCTCCTTGATACAACCCGGCTTGTGAGTGAGCTAAACAGCATGCTTTCAAGGACGGAAGAGGCATCCCGGATAGCAAAGGAGGCAGAGGCGATAAGGATACTCACTGATGAGGAGACAAGGCTGCTCTCGGAGGGGATCGCTGAGGCATCCATCTACGGTGAAGAAGAGCTGAGGGAGCCGGCATACTATGAGAGCAGGTTATCACGAATGCAGGAAAGGGCAAAGGAGCTGCATGAATACCAGGCCTCACTCCTGATGAAGCGGGCAGAGATGGTCCAGCTGAAAAGGAGGCTTGTAGAGACGGAGGATGAGCTTGAGTACCTGCTGAACCATAAGAAACGAGCTGAGGCATATAAGGCGGCTGTGGCAAAGGCAATTGAGGTCATTGAGGAACTCTCTGGCAGGAGATACAGGCTCTGGGCCGAAAGGCTCAACAGGGAGACCACGGAGATATTCAGCGCCATAACAGGAAGGGAGCGGAAGGTCTTCTTTGAGAAGGACCTCAGCTTCAGGATCAGCTCGGATGGACATGAGCTGACCAGCGGGCAACTGAAGAGGTTTCTCAGCGGCGGAACTGTTGAGCAGTTATTCCTGTCAATAAGGCTGACCATTGCAGGGCATGTCTGCCCCCACATCAGGCTTCCCCTTATCCTTGATGAACCCTTTGCACATGCTGATGACATAAGGTTCCTGAATGCAATGAGGTTCCTCATCAATGTGGTGTCAAGGCAGAGACAGGTGGTTGTATTCAGCTGTCACAGGAGAAGGCACGAGATGATCAAAGAGCATATCTCCGATGGCTATGAACTGAGAGAGGGGGTTGTCACCAATGCAGGGACCCCTTGATATCTATAAAAACCTCCCCAGGACGAACTGTGGCCGGTGTCCGCAGAAGACATGTATGGCCTATGCAGCTGCCTTCCTGAGGGGCGAGGCAAAAGTTGATGACTGTCCCATCCTGAC
>DROX01000262.1 GCA_011321725.1 Nitrospirota bacterium
GATGCTGCAATAATTCTATACAATAAAAAAGTTTTAAAAAAGTCTGGTGTTACAAAATAATCCAAGATACTTAGTAATAGAATTGCTATAGCTCCTATTGTCAAAAGTAGTTGAGTATGTGTTTGTGTCGTTTTTGTCAGTTCTTTATTAATATAACTTTGTTTATCCATGACTCTTCATCTTTCCTTTTCTTAAAAGTATCTTTGCTGTGTCACACCCAATATAAGCAGTTCCAGATATTCCGACTCCAAATGTGGTCCAATGACCAGTTAAATAAAGATTTTGAATAAATGAAGGTCTTCTAAATTCTGGTATTCCAAATTGTGAAGGTATACTAGACCATCCAAATGAGGCTCCTTTATAATTTAGAGTATATTTTTCTAATGTGAGTGGAGTGGCAGCTTCTTTATGAACTATATGTTCTAATAAATCCTCTGATGTACATATTTTCATTTTTTCTATAAAAGTTTCTAACAACAATGATTTATAATTCTTCCAATACTTCTTACTTTTATAAATAACGGGGATGCCTGCAAATATTGTTGACTTATCGTGTGAGACACGGAGGAGTAACCCGCAATAATTTTTGAAATTCCCATTTTTAATAGATGAATAAATATTTTCTATAGAATAAGTAGTAAAATAATATAAAACAGAACCAGGATTAAATTTTGGTTTAAAAGAAGAAGCTAATCCTATATAAATAAGGAAGTTTGAAAAAGAAGGTATCATATTATTCAATTTTTCGTAAAACTCTTTAGGCAACTTTTCTTTGCCTATCAATTTCAAATAAGTCTGCCGTGCATCACAGTTAGAAATTACATATTTTGCAGGGATATACTCTTTATTTTGAAGCACTACGCCGGTAACTTTATTCTCTTTAATTGCTATTTTTTTAACAAGCGTTGATAAATGGATTTCTCCACCAAACTCTTTAAATTTTTCTGCTAATGCATCAGGTAAAGCCTGCATACCTCCGATTGGGTAATAACCTCCGTCAAGCAGAAATTCAGAAAACAATTTTGCGCCAACAAATGCTGATATTAAAAAAGACGGTAACCCTCCGATTCCAAAAAAAGGTAATGATAATATAGACTTTAATTTTTCATCAACAAAATACTGATCTAATAGCTCTCTAAATGTTATTCTTCTAAGCTTTGAAAATGATTGCGGATCCGTATCCAAAAGCAGATAAAAGAATTTTCTGAGGTTACGTTCATTGGGGAAATTATTTTGAAACTCATCAATAGTTTGTTCTAAATCATTCGAGAAAGAAACTTTAAAATCAGGCGTTATAATTATATCTGAAGGGTTAGCTCTAATAATATTTAATTTACTGTCAACACCAAGGTCATTTAAAATTTTCCTCATTATACCATCTTCTCTATACGACCCAAAACAATGGGGAGCTGCATCAAAGGTAAACCCCTTTCTCTTGAAAGAGGTGCAATAACCTCCTGGTTTATGGTGTTGTTCACAGATGAGCACCTTCATGCCTGCCTTCGCAAGATAACAGCCACAGACAAGCCCTCCTATGCCTGCACCAATGATTATTGCGTCATACTCTTCACTGCTTCTATGCCTGGACATTGTCTTCCTTCTCCTCAAGGAGTTTTTCCACGATATCAACAGCCTGTTTTACAGTTGTGATATTGGGTATCTCCTCATCCCTCACGGTTACCTTGAAACGTTTCTCAATCGCAACAGCGATCTCAATTGCCTTGACAGAGTCAACCTCAAGGTCATCATAAAAGTTGGACTCCGGTGTGATTTCATCAGGTTCAAAACCTGTGACATCTGATACGATGGAGACAATCTCCTTCTGAACATTATCGGCCATGTACACCTCCTCCTTTAATTGTTTCTTATGTTACCATAGCAGACTATCTGGTAGTCTACAACCACATCTCGTCATTGCCGGACCTGCCCTCTGGCTTGACCAGGGGATCAACCCGACAATCCATTTCAAAGAACAAGTGGATTCTCCAGTCAAGCTGGAGAATGACAAAAAAGGTTGTTGTCATCGCCGTGCTTGACACGGCGATCCACGGTCTTTTTAGATTCCCTGGTCAAGCCAGGGAATGACAATATAGATAGTTTGTCACTGTCGGACACCCAATCAAGCCTGTCCTCAACTTGATTGGGGATCATAGTGCAGGCTTTGGTCCGACAGTCCACGGTCTTTCAAAGAACAAAGTGGGTTACCCGATCAAGTCGGGTAATGACAAAAAATAGTAAGTTGTCATTGTCGGGCATTGACCCGACAATCCACTTTATATTAAATCATAATAAAGATCCTTCCAGTCAGGATTATTCTTTTCAATTAACTCCAATTTCCAAACCCTTTTCCATTTCTTCAATTGTTTTTCTCTCCTTATTGCTATATTAATATCCCGTGTAATTTCATAATATACCAATCTGTCCACACTATATTTCTTTGTAAATCCTTCAACAAGTTTATTTTTATGCTCGTAAACTCTCTTCACAATATCCGAGGTTACACCTATATAAAGGGTCCCACGTTTTTTATTTGATAGAATATAAACATAATAGTACTTCATTGTTAAGAAATACAAAATGGATTCCTGCTTCCGCAGGAATGACAAATAAGAAAATTATTTGTTTCAAGCTCCGACTTCCGACCTCTGTGTCATTATTGCCGTGCCTGACATGGCAATCCACTGTAAAACAAAAAACTGGATTACCCGGTCAAGCCGGGTAATGACAGAAACATTGAAACTTACCCTTTCATTCTACGTCAATACCCATCAAATCTTTTCAATACTACTGAAGCATTATTTCCACCAAAGGCATATGAATTATTCAGGGCATAGGTTATCTCATGGCTTCGTGATTTATTTGGTACACAATCAATATCACACTCAGGATCAGGGGTCTCGTAATTTATCGTAGGTGGTAGAATGCCCTGTTTTATAGCCAGCGTACATGCCACAGCCTCTATTGCTGATGCTGCTCCCATAGTATGACCAAGCATTGACTTGATGGAACTCACGGGGATCTCTTTGTAACGATCACCGAAGACCTCCCTGATGGCAGCACACTCTGTCCTGTCATTGGCAGGTGTGCCTGTACCATGAGCACTTATATAATCAATATCCTCCGGTGTAATTGACGCCTCTTTCAAAGCCTTCTTCATGCACTGGACAATCCCCTCAATGGATGGTGATGTCATGTGTCTTGCATCACAGCTGAGACCATAGCCTACAATCTCAGCATATATATTGGCACCCCTCTGGAGGGCATGCTCCAGATCCTCAAGGATCAGCACCCCTGCACCCTCGGCAACCATCATTCCTCTTCTGTTTTTGTCAAAGGGCTGGCACCTTTCAGGCGCAACAGCCTTGAACTGGTTGAATCCCGTGAAAGAGATCCTTGAGAAGGCATCGCTGGCAGATGCAATGATAATTTTCGCCCTGTCAAGACGAATCAGGTCATAACCATACCCTATAGCGTAATTCCCGGCAGAACAGGCAGTGGAAAGAACAAAACCCTCACCCGTCAGACCAACCTCTTCTCCAATAGCTGCAAGGGTTGAGTTGCTTGGCAGCTGACATGCCAGCTCGTTGGACACAGAACCATTGCTTAACAGGATATCATTTATATGCTCAATTACCTGTATTGGTCCTGTGGTTATGCCATAGCACACACCTATGGAGCCTTCTGGTTCTACCTGGTCAATACCTGAATCTGTTACGGCAAGTTTAGCTGCAATCATGGCCAGCAAGGAGGCACGGCTGTATCGTGATCTGGAATCCTCATCAATGGTGTTCATGATTTTCTCAAACCCCTTCACCTCGCCACCAAGATGTGTGAAATGCTCTGATGTATCAAAGGATGTAACCGGGCTGATACCAGACTTTCCAGCAATCAGGTTTTGCCAGAATTCTTCCTTCCCTATACCAATAGAGGTGACCACGCCAAGGCCTGTTATGACCACCCTTCTCATTGGATATGCCTCCTGATATAAAGAGGAGATACCGAATCAAGTTCGGCATGACAAGAGAGGGTGGCAGGAGATGCGGCATGACAAGAGGGAGTACAAAGAGATGCCTCAAGGGAATCTCTAAAGACAGTAAACGATAGAACACCCGGGCTTGCAATATACAATTAAACTCCTCCGATTATTACTGCCGTATTGTTACCATATGGGTCTGATGTTATTATCAATGCATTTGTTATCCTTGTATGCGTAACGGTTCTAACGAGGTTCATCTCAAATTCAGGTTCTGTAATGTTTATTGTGGCAGGAATGAAGCCCTGAACTATTTCACCCACTACCGCTGATACCGCCATTGCACCTGATGCTGAGTAGGTATCTCCAACAATGGACTTTATTGCACTTACCGGCGTTTTGCCTCCAAAGATTTCATTGATTACTTCAGCCTCCATTCTGTCAAGCTCAACACCACCGTTTGCTGATGCACAGACACAGTCAATATCTCCAGGGTCTATTGAGGCCCTCTCAAGCGCCTGAAGGATTGCCTTTCTTAGTCCTGAGCTATTGGTAAACAGACCGTTTCCATGGGAGCAGAAGGCATTGGAGCAGGAGACTATCCTTGCATAGGCATGGGCATTTCTTTTCCGGGCATGCTCCTCACTTTCAAGCACCAGAACAGCCGCTCCCTCTGATAGGATAAGACCGTCTCTGCCTCTATCATAGGGCCGGCATAAGGATTCACCACCCTTAAGCCCTGAAAGAAGACCAAGGTTGTGAAATCCCGTGAAGGTCTCTTCGCAGAGTTCTTCAACACCTCCAGCGAGCACCACCTCTGCCCTGCCAAGCCTTATAAAATCTGCCCCATAGATAAGTGCATCAAGAGATGCACAGAACCCGGTTGATATGGTTGTGTTGAATCCCTTGATCTTATGCATTATGGACACCTGGCTTGCAGGTGAATTTATAACGGTGTTAGGAAAGAAGGAGGGGTTCACGTACTTTGGCCCCTCAATGAGCCCATCACGGTCAAACTGTGCAATACTATGGAGACTTCCGAAAGTGGTTCCTGCTGAGACCCCTATTGAGTGGGTATTGTCTTCAGTGATCTCAAGACCCGCATCATCCAGGGCAAGCTTTGATGCTGCCACAAGAAAACGTGTGCTGCGGTCAAGCACCCGAAGGTGCCTCTTGTGTATGTACTTTAATGGATCAAATCCCCTGACCTCTCCCGCAACATTAACCATGAAGGGAGATGTATCAAAAAGGGTTATTTCACCAAAATTCGGTGAGCCACTTTTCAGAGCCTCCCAGTAGGCCTCTCTGCCCTCTCCAACAGGAGAAATTACCCCTATGCCCGTTATTAAGATTTCTTTATCTGCAGACATTCCGGTATTTTTCTGTTATATTACTACACACTTCAGTCCAAATAAAATAGTAAAAAACAAATCTTACAGGCCCGGTGGTGGCGAAAAAGACCACCCACTCATCAACCCATTCACCCATCTACTCATTAACTCATCAACTGCTCACTGTTAACCCTGGCTTATTTTCAGAAACACATTTCAACTATCCTGAACTTTATTCAGAGACTTACAAGATACCAGGGGTTATAAAATCACTCTCTGTCAATCAAATAGAATATTATTGCACCCGTTGAATCTCTCAGCATTGAGACCCTGTCATCAGGGATACCGGATTCGTGAATTATATATCTGAAATCCTCTTCCGTACGCTGTTTGAAGCCATCCCAGTCAACAAGCCAGTGGAACATGGTGTGTCTGTACCTGCTGGCATCCTTGAAGGCTGCAATAAGTCTCCCTCCAGGGTTCAGAAGCCTGTAGAGGGCATTGAAGAGTTTTATAAGAAAATCCGTCTCAAGATAGTCAAAAAGCCCCACACTGTAAATCACATCCTGCATCCCCACATGAATAAGATTTAGTTCATGGTCAAACATCCTGAGGGCGTTGTATTTCTTGAAGGTCACCCTCTTGATGGAACCTGTCAGTTCAAGCCTGCTGAAGGCATAGGAGAGTGCATCTTCATCACTGTCTATGCAGGTGATTCTCGCACCGGAGGAAAGAATCTGCGGTGTAAGATTGTAGAGTTCCCGGCATGAACCACAGGCGATGTTCAGGATGCGAGGGTTCTGTCTCTGGAGGAGTTCGTTTTCCAGGAGGTTGGAAAGTATTTTTATCCTGTTCCTTATCGCCTCGCCAAGCCTGCAGTGCAGTATGTAGTAGTCAAGATAATATCCAAGCCCCTCTGAGAGTGGCATCTTTCTGTATGCGCACTCCAGTGTCTTGTAATCACCCTGCTGGCCCTGCGGCCATGTCCGTGCCCTCGTGAAACAGTAGCTCTGGGAGAAGACAGGCTCTGTTTTCCGGAGAACATGGTATCTCAGGTTTTTCAGCAAGGACTTGTCACTTACATTTGTCTCCACGATCTCGGCCTTTTCAAGAAAATCAGTAATACTGCTGTCAATCCTTTTCAGGATAATTTCAGGTTCCAGGGTGGTATATTCTTCTTTCAGTGCTTCCATCCTTGCCAGGAAAACCTCTATTGCCTCATCAAGAAAGGCCTTCCATCTGCTTAACAGCTCCTCCTCATAGGTGAGAAGGAAGTCCTCTTCATCAAAGTTGATGATCATTCCACAATGCTCACACCTGCCATCCTCACCATTTGTTATGATGTTATGGCAATAAAGGCATTCCTTACCCGAGTGTATATGCCTTTTAAGATAGTTCCATATCAGCCATTTGGAGTCGCGTGAATGGTTGAGAAACTTTACAGCTATACCGTCATCTGCTACCCTGAGGATCTTCCCTTCAATCTCGCATTCACCAAGACCGTCAAAGGATGCCCTGAGTCTGATCTTCTGGTTTTCCTTTGCATTGAAGGCAGGATAGAGACAGATACCATTGAGTCCGATATCCCTTGTTCTGACCTCCAGATCCACCCCTCTTCCGCCATTGCCTACCTGTACCCTTACAGGTATTTCCGCCTTGCACCTAAGGTCTAAACGGGCCATACCCACCTCCTGATAATGGATCTTCATGCCTTGAAGAAAGGCATTGTCTGTTATTTAAAATCTCCCCACTAATGTGGCAAATTCTCTGATCTTAAGGCCCTATTTAGATTTCATCAGCCTGTGATTATAATTTTTTCACAGGCCTGAATAAATCCAGCTTATTGATTTCCGTAAAACTGATCTCCTATGCCTACTTTTCTGTCATTCCGCACTTGATGAGGCATCTCTTTATGCCTTTCCCTGGATTGCCCGATCATGTCGGCAATGACAAAATAGGATATTACTAATGTCTACTACATCAGTTCATACGCTCAATCCTCCCATCCACCATGTGTACCACCCTGTGGCACTGTTTTGCAAGGGATTCATTGTGGGTTACAATGATGAATGTCGTTCCCCGTGATTCGTTCAGATAAAGCAGGGTTTTAAAGAGTCTGTCTCCTGTCCTGGTATCAAGATTGCCGGTGGGTTCATCAGCAAGCACAACAAGGGGAGACATTATTAAGGCCCTCGCTACGGCAACACGCTGTTGTTCACCCCCTGAGAGTTCTCCAGGTCTGTGATGATATCTTCCCTTCAGACCGAGTTCGGTCAGTAGCTCTTCAGCCCTATAGCTGATCTTCTCCAGTGATATCCCTCCAATAAGAGCAGGCATGATAACATTTTCAAAGGCAGTGAATTCAGGCAGGAGATGGTGAAACTGGAAGACAAACCCGATTTTCTGGTTCCGAAACCGGTCAACCTCTTTATGATTGAGCTCAAATACATTCCTACCTTCAAAGTATATATTACCCTCCGTTGGCCTGTCAAGTGTACCAAGGATATGGAGAAGGGTGCTTTTGCCCACACCAGAAGCACCTGTGATGGCAAGCATCTCACCCCTGTCAATCTTCAGGTCAATACCCTTGAGCACCTCAATAGGGCCAGCCTCGGTGAAAAAGGTCTTCTTTAAAGACTCAACCTCAATTAATGACATCCTTGATCTTCTCCTTTGCCTTTTTCAGTTCCTCAGCGCCCTTCTTCAGTGTTTTACTGGTTTCTTTCAGCTTATCTGCCTCTTCTGCCAGCTTCTCGCTCTTTTCCCTTATCTCCCTGCCCACCTCTTCTGATTTATGGCCGAACCACCTGAAGGGTTCACCACCTCTGAGCACACTCAACACAAGGAAAAGGGCTGTAATCAAAACAATGAGACAGATCACACGCCTTATAAGTTTACACATTACTCATACCTCAAGGGTTCTACAGGATTCAGTCTTGCGGCCTGATAGGCCGGGTATATGGTTGATACAAAGCTGATAAGGATGGCAGCACCAGCAACTGTGACAACATCCCATGGGTTTACCTTTGCCGGCAGATGGCTGAGATAGTATACATCAGCAGGTAGCTTGATTATCTCGTAATTACTGATGAGATAACATATTGCCACCCCTCCTGCTACCCCCAGTATTGTGCCGATTATACCTATTATAATACCCTGGAGAACAAACACGGTCATTATGCCTCTACTGGTGGCACCCATCGCCCTGAGTATGGCAATCTCCCTCTCCTTCTCTATCACGTTCATTATGAGGGTACTTATGATATTAAAGGAGGCAACCAGGATGATCAGTATGAGTATGATGAACATGGCAAACTTTTCAAGCTTTAACGCGGAAAAGAGGTTTCTGTTCATCTGCATCCAGTCTCTTCCGTAATAGCCTTTACCGAGTATGCGGGGGATATCCTCTCTCACCTGATCAGCAAGAAAGATATCATCAAGCCTGAGCTCTATGC
>DROX01000263.1 GCA_011321725.1 Nitrospirota bacterium
AAACGCTGATAGAAAAGGAGCACAAAACAGGCATACAGGTATTGCCCTTGAAGGGCTTGAGAAAACCAAAGAGGCTCAACAGGGAGTTCTGTATCGTCATTGTCCTGCTCCGACAGGGCAATTATAATCAATCCTGTCATCGCCGTGCTTGACACGGCGATCCATGGTCTTTTTATTACCTGGTCAAGCCAGTGTAATGATAAAAAACAACTGGATTACCCGGTCAAGCCGGGTAATGACAATATAGATAGTTTGTCACTGTCGGACACCCAATCAAGCCTGTCCTCAACTTGATTGGGGATCATAGTGCAGGCTTTGATCCTACAGTCCATACTGAAATATTTTGGATACCAGTGATATAATATTTATAATTAAGTTTTATTCTGGAGGTGTACTCATGTCTGTTACGGGAACAAAACAGATGGTCAGTAAAAGAGACCCTCTCTGGGAAGAAAAAAGCGGCCTCCTGGCGTTTCTCTCCGGCATAGAGAGGGAGGTGGAGAGGTTTCGTCACAGCCTTGGTTTCAATCTGAGGGTGTTACCACCTGCCCCTGAAGGTATTGATAACAGGAAGGATCACATCAGGGATATGGGGTTCTTAATCATCAGGGACAATCCACTGATGCCCGAACGGAGATATTGTTTGTTCTCCATCCTCAAGGGGAAATTGCTCCATGGATACATTGGTTATTATGACAATGGCAATGTCTATACACTGAGGGAGTTGGGCTATATCGCGGAGTTTAAAAGGGCTGAACTAACACTATGGGACTGGTTGAGGGCGCTCCTGAAGGCATCCTGCGATAAGATTTAACCTGGAACTCCCATGCGCGGCGCAGAGTTTTATTGCCCTACTATTTTTACCGCCACTCTCCTGTGCCTTGGTCCGTCAAATTCACAGAAAAAAATCGCCTGCCATGTGCCCAGGAGCAACCTTCCATCTTCAATGAATACAATCTGTGATGGACCCACAGTGGTTGATTTGACATGAGAATCTGCATTACCCTCCATATGGGCATATCCAGCGTCAGCAGGAATAAGTTTTTGTAAGGTGTTGAGGATATCTCGTTTGACAGAGGGGTCTGCCCCTTCATTGATGGTTACGGCCGCTGTTGTATGGGGCACATAAAGATAACAGATTCCATCCTTTACGCCCGAGTTCTCCACGACAGCCTGGATCTTTTCGGTAATGTCCACCATCTCGTTTCTTGAACCTGTACGAATATTGACATAGTGTATCATTGCTTACTCCTTCTTGATTTTATTGCTCTTTATCCCCTGGAACAATATATCATAAAACTTTTTCTCCCTAATTTCAAGTTTTATCCGCATAGCGAAGAGGGGTATATCGTTGAACCACTCTATGTAGTTATGAAGCTTTATGATATCCTTTTCGGTTGTAATTATCATGTCAGCCTTCTTTTTAAAGGCAATGCCGGTTATTTTTTCTATATCTTTCTCATCATAGACAAAATGGTCTCTGAACTCAATTGTTTCAACAACATTTGCATTCAACAGATAGAAGGAGTCTCTGAACTGTTTTGGATTGCCTATACCAGAGAATATGACCACCCTTTTCCCCTTCAGGACGGAGATGTCCTCCTGTTTTCCCCTGATATCTGCCAGGCTGACGGGTTCTATCTCGGAGTAGAAGATGGGTGCGTCTTTGTTGTATCTTCTCACGATATCCTCCAGGTGGGGCATCCTGTTTTCGGCCCTGTTCAGTACGATCAGATCTGCCCTCTTGATCTCTTCAAAGGGCTCTCTCAGACGCCCGAGCGGAAGAAGCCTGTCATTGTATGAAGGCCTGGATGTATCAATCACAACGATATCAATATCCCTGTATAATCTCCAGTGCTGGAACCCATCATCCAGGATGTACACATCCTTTTCACCTGCAATAAGTCCGCCACGGTATCTGTTGCTGTCTTTCACTACCCAGGCACCCCTGATCCTGCTTGCCATCAGGTATGCCTCGTCTCCACATTCCTGCCATGATACAAGAGGGCCTTCACCCCTGCTTACTATCATGCTTTCATCTGTCTTGCTTTTGTAACCCCTTGTCAGTATGCAGGTGCTAAAGCCCCGCCGGATGGACTCTCTTGAGATGTTAATCACAAGTGGTGTTTTGCCTGTGCCACCAAGAGAGAGGTTTCCAACACTTATTGTCCTGCCACAAAGTCGTTTCTGTCTTGCCGTGCCCTGCCTGCGATGCAATCTGTAAAGCATATAGTAGATATACTCAATGGGGGTCATAACAGAGTTATGATAACATATGGATGGCTACTCTATGTATTCCCTCGCTGTTTTCAGATGAAATTGTTTGATCTGTTCAAATGGTGAGCCCCATCTGCTTTTGTCCCGTTGTTTGTGGTAAAATAGTCATTCATAATGGCCCATGTCAGACAGGACAAGATAGATGCCCTGAAGAGGAGGATGAAGGAGCTGGACATCAGGGAAGAAGATATAGAAGAGAGGTTTGTAC
>DROX01000264.1 GCA_011321725.1 Nitrospirota bacterium
ACTCAGGCACCCAGGCCATCAGCCTCCTGAAAGGCAACCACTTTGACCTTGTTATCACAGACATCAAGATGCCAGGGGCAGACGGGTTTGATGTTCTCAGGACCGCCAAGGAGGTGGACCCTGACACAATCGTCATCATGATAACCGCCTTTGGAACAAACGAGGATGCCATAGAGGCAATGAAGCAGGGTGCCTATGACTACATAAACAAACCCTTCAAGAATGACGAAATCAGGATCGTTATAAACAGGGCCCTTGAGAAGAAAAGGCTCAGGAAAGAGATAGAGCTTCTCAGGGAACAGATAAAGACCTCCTACAGGCTTGAAAACATCATCGGCAAAAGCCCCAACATGCAGGCGCTTCTGCACTCCATCCCCAAGATCGCACAGAACAACTCAAACGTACTCATCACCGGTGAAAGCGGCTCTGGTAAGGAGCTTGTTGCAAAGGCAATCCATAACCTCAGCCCCAGGGCAGGAAAGAGATTCGTTGCAATAAACTGTGCAACCCTGCCAGAGGGGCTGCTTGAAAGCGAACTCTTCGGCTACATGAAGGGTGCCTTTACAGGGGCATCATCCAGCAAGGAGGGCCTCTTTGAGGTTGCCAATGAGGGCAGCATCCTCCTTGACGAGATCGGGGAGATGCCTATTGCACTGCAGGCAAAGCTCCTCAGGGTCATAGAGACAGGCACATTCAGACGCCTGGGTGGTACCTCTGACATAACAGTGGATGTGAGGATCATTGCCGCTACCAACAGGGACCTCAAGGCAGAGATTGAAAAGGGCAATTTCAGGGAAGATCTCTTCTACCGGTTGAATGTGATTCCCGTGCATATCCCGCCGCTGAGGGAGAGGAAAGAGGATATCCCCCTGTTGATTGAGCATTTCCTGAGGAAGAATAATGCAGAAAGGGTGAGGTTTTCTCCCGAGGCAATGAAGATGATGATAAACTATGAGTGGAAAGGCAATGTGAGGGAGCTTGAGAATGTGATAGAAAGGATCGTTCTTCTACTTGAACGGGAGATCATACTACCTGAAGACCTGCCACCGGAGATAAGGCGATACCAGACCTTCATCCCTGCTCTACCCGAGCTGACCCATGAGGGGGTTGATCTTGACAGGATACTTGAATCCCTTGAGAAGGACTATCTCAAAAAGGCCCTTGAACTGACCTCTGGCGTGAAAACAGAGGCGGCAAGGCTGCTTAATATCAGCTTCCGGTCTTTCAGGCACAGGCTTTCAAAGTACTCAATTGATGACGAAGATGGTAACGGTTAGGAGAGGATTCTCTCGGGCCTGCTGTAGATGTTGAATCTTGCCCCTCTCATGAAGCCTATCATGGTTATCCCCCTTCTCTTTGCAAGCCTGACAGCCCTCTCTGTGGGGGCTGTTCTGCTGATCACAATGGGGATTGCCCACCTTGAGCATTTGGATGCCATCTCAGAGGAGAGCCTTCCGCTTACAAGCATTATCTTGTCGTCAAGTCCTATGTTCTCCAGCAGGCAATAACCTATGGCCTTGTCAACGGCATTGTGCCTGCCGATATCCTCTGCAAGCACTATGATATCCCTTCCGTTGGATACAGCAGCACTGTGGATGCATCCTGTCTGGCTGTAGAGCCCTGAGGCAGTCTGAAATTTCCTGAACAGTTCCCTGAGCTGTTCACTGGATAGGTAAGGACCGGGTTTCACCTCTTCCTCTGGGTTGCCCTTGTCAAAGGTAATCCCACCCACGCATCCGGAGGTTATGGTGCTTCCCTCAAGGGAGACCTCACCCTCTGCAGGGACATCCACAACAATCTCCTCACCATACTCTATAGAGATACGTTCGGCACAGAACCCACCCTTTATGATACCCTCTGTCATAAAGAAACCCACAACAAGCTCCCTTATCATCACAGGAGAGCAGAAGAGCTTGATTACCTCCTCACCATTGACCTTTATCCTCAGACGCTTCTCCGTGGCTACAATGTCATCAACCTCCCTGACATTGCCATCAGAGATCCTTATTATCCTCAATGGTTCTGCTGGTTTCATCTCCTCTTAAGCCTTCCCGATATCACTGTAAAGATATACCCTGTTTCTGCCCATCTTCTTGGCATGATAAAGCGCCTCATCTGCCATCCTTATAAGCTCGGTCTTGTCATCTGAATCATTGGGATAGCATGAGATCCCGATGCTTATGGTTATCCTTGCCCTTTCGCCGTCACTCACGAAGAAGGGATATCCTTCCACAAGAGCCCTGAGCCTTTCACCCACCATGAGTGCATTCTTGCAGTCCGTCTCTGGCAGTATGACCACAAACTCCTCACCTCCATAACGGGCGGGAAAATCAAGGTTTCTCACATTGCCCTTGATAAGCCTTGCCACTGTTTTCAGTACCTCATCCCCTGTCTGATGGCCATAGGTATCGTTGAACTGCTTGAAGTGGTCAATATCAATCATCATGAGGAAGAGCTTTCTGTCATACCGTCTTGCCCTGAGTAGCTCCTCTTCAAGCCGCTCCTGGAACATCCTGTGATTGTAAAGCCCGGTAAGACCATCTGTTGTGGCAAGTCTTGCAAGCTCATACTGCAAAGAGATGGTCTGAAAGGCCTGGAAGGTAAAGCTGAATATGCTGTCCTCGTCCTCTTCGTTAAAGTCCCCTTCCTTGTTGAAAAGGAGTAAGATGCATTTCAAACCTCCTGTGGAACCAACGGGGACAACTATCATATTACTGATCCTGAGACCACCCTCCAGGGAGATATCAAGCCCTGATTCCCTTCTTATCTGGAACCTCTCAAATACATCCTCTATGGAACTGCCCTCTTTAAAAACAATGGGGTCCACAAGCTCCCTCTTCAGCAGGGGCTCGGTGCTGTAGAATCTGACATCACTGTCCTCCTCTATCATGTAAAGCGCACCATACTCCGCCTTCAGAAGATCCTTTGCCCGTTCGGCAAATCGCGTAAGAATGGTCTCAATCTCAACCTCTGAGGATATGAAACCCATGAACTCATTCAGGATGGCAAGCTCTCTTACCACCCGTTGCTCCTTCCTTACAGCCTCCTCAAGGGCCTCTATCTTGTCCTTCAATCCCTCTGCCATTCTGTTCAGATTAGTGGCGAGCGTCTCAATCTCATCACCTGTTCTTATGCTTATCCTCCTGTCCAGTTCCCCACCTGCCAGATGGCTGCTCTCCTCGGCCACCAGCTGCAAGGGTTTCACGATTCTCCGAGAGATGACCCTGTTAATTACAAAGACCGTAAATACCAGGATAATGAGAGCAGAGAGATAAACGGGAACGATCCTCGCAGAGACACTTTTCACCTCTGCATACACCCTGGAGACCTTTTTCATATCTGCCATCCAGTGTTCATTGATCTCAGTGGAGACCCTCTCAAAGAGCTCCTTCCTGAGTGCATTGAAGTAGGGAGTCTTCTCTCCCTCTGATATGACCCTCTTTAAATAATCATTGAACCGCTTGATATTCTTCCTCAGATAGGAGAACATCATCATCTCGTCATCATCAAGCTGGAAATCCCTGCTGCGGGATAGGAGGCTCTCAAACTCCCCTATGCTGTCTTCAATCCCGTCCTTCGCTGACCGGTTCGGCTCCCTTATGTAGCCATAGAGAAGGGACTGGAGGTTTTCAAGTTCTGTCTTCAGGGATATGAGAAAGTCCAGCTTTTTGGTGGTATTTGCAAGCTCATCCGACTTTTTCAGGACACTCATGTTGGTCCTGTAGAATATCAGCATAATAGCAAGAAAGCAGAGCAGGACAACACAGTTTATGAGCCTGAATTTATTTAAGAGTTTCATCCTGAAAATCTCCTGGCAATCTCAAAGAGCCCTGGTATCTTCAGGTCTATATAGGTATCCTGAGCCTGGAGAGAAAACAACCTCTCATAGAAGTTATCAAAAGGCAGTGTAATCACCTCTATCTCTTCAACCTCATCCAGCCTCTGTGCCTGGGTCTTCCTGCAGTTTTCTGCCAGGAATACAGTGAGCACCTCTGTGGATGCACCTGATGAAAGAGGCCCCTGGGCAATCTGGCGGAGGTTCTCTGAAGAGTAACCTGTTTCCTCAAGGAGTTCGCGGCTGGCAACCTGGGGAAGAGGTTCATCCATGTCATTAAGCCCTGCTGGAAATTCTATGACATACCGTTCAACAGGTGGTCTGAACTGTTTGACAAGCACAACCCTATTGTCCTCTGTGAAGGGCACAACAGCAACAATGCCCCTGACACCGATACGCTGGAAAGCCTCCCAGGGAATGATCCTTCCACCAGAACTCCTGTACTCAATGAGGAGGCTCCGAAGAAACCTGCCCTCCCAGAGGATTTTTTTATTTAGTATAATCGGTTTTGACATGGCAGTGTTTCAATTTCATGGTTTAAATCTATCCTGGTGGCCATTTCATCGGTCTTCCACCAAGAAGATGAAGATGGAGATGAAAGACGGTCTGCCCTGCCTCGGCATTACAGTTCACAACCGTCCTGAAACCTCTTTCAGCAATACCCTTCTCAGAGGCTATCCTGTTTGCCACAAGGAAGAGATGACCCATTAATGGTTTATCCTCCTCTGTTAATGAGAGGTTGTTATGGATATGCTTCCTGGGGATAATGAGTATGTGTACAGGGGCCTGCGGGTTGATATCCTCAAAGGCAAGGGCAAGCTCATCCTCGTAAACTATCTTTGATGGTATCTCTTTCCGGGCTATCTTGCAAAAGATGCACTCCATCCTAACCTCCTTTATGATTGTTTTTCATCCTCCCCTGAAGCTCCCTGCAGACGTCAGAGGGTGTTATGCCGTCATGGCACATCATGACCAGGATATGGTAGCAAAGGTCTGCCAGTTCACTTATGGTCTCTTCCCTGTCCATTGATTTGGAGGCAAGTATCACCTCTGTTGCCTCCTCGGAAACCTTCTTCAGTATCAAATCCCTGCCTTTATTGAAAAGGTGGCATGTATAGGAGCCTTCCACAGGCTTTGTCTTCCGGTCCTTAATTATCTGGTAAAGCTCTTCAATCACCCTGCTTTCCATAAACCTCCTCTTCGGAGAAGACCTTCCCTGAGACCTCTCTTCCCTGTATATCCCTGTAGAAACAGCTTCTGTGCCCGGTATGACAGGCACCAGGGCCATGCTGCACCACCCTGATCAGGAGGGTGTCAGCATCACAGTCAACCAGTATCTCCCTGACCTCCTGGACATGCCCTGATGTCTCTCCCTTTTTCCAGTACTTCTTTCTTGAGCGGGACCAGAAGTGTGTATAGCCTGTCTCAATCGTCTTCTGCAGCGATGTCTCGTTCATGTAGGCCATCATCAGTACCTCCCCGGTGTTATAGTCCTGGATGATGGCAGGAACTAGCCCCTGGGAGTCGTATTTTATCTCTACCATTGAGGAACCTCCCTTTGTTACAGATGTCCGCAGATTTTGACATTTATTTTAACACATATATCTATAACAAGGCAGGGTGCCGAAGAAAAATAAGCACCACACCTTATTCAGAGTGAGCAGTAAGCAGTGAGCAGTTGATGGGTAGATGGGTTGATGAGTAAATGGGTTGATGGGTTAGTAGTAAGCAGTGAACAGTGAGCAGTAAGCAGAGGTCTCCGAAAAATCGCAGATTTTTCGGAGTAGAGAGGTGGTTCATCAGGGCATTGATACACCCCCACCTTCTTCCTCCCCCTTCAAGGGGGAGGTATGGAGGGGGTGGTCTTTTAAGACTTAATATGAAGCTGCAGGGTTGATATCCCTGTCCTATATCAGGTTATTTTCCAGGGCATACTTTATAAGCTCGGTGCTGTTTTTGAATCCCATCTTCTCAAAGATACGTGTCTTATAGGTGCTGACCGTCTTAACACTCAATGAAAGCTCCTCTGCTATATCGGAGATGGTCTTGCCCGAGGCAAGGAGGCATAGGACCTGGAACTCCCTGTCAGAGAGGTGACTGTAGGGTTTTTTCCTGGAGTACCTGGAGGACTCAAGGGAAACGCTGGATGCCATTGTCTCTGTGAGGTACTTCTTGCCCTCAATCACCTGCTCTATTGCATCAATCAGCTCATCAGGGGCGCTTTCCTTTGTGAGGTATCCGGCAGCACCGGCCTTCAGTACCCTCACGGCATACTGGTCCTCGGGATACATGCTCAGCACAATCACAACACTATCAGGCCGACACTTTTTGATCTCCTTTAGTGCATCAAGTCCATTGAGCCCTGGCATGGCTATATCAAGGATGATGATGTCATAGTCCCTTGAGCAGGCCTTCTCCACCGTCTCCTTACCATCGCTTGCCTCATCAATGCTTACAACCTTGGGAAGGTCATTGAGTATCTGCCTTAAACCTGCCCTGACAACGGAATGATCATCAGCAATCAAGATGGAGAGCCTTTCCTTATCCTTCATTTCCACTCCCTGCCCTGTTCAAGGGGATCCTGATCCTGAGGCATGTGCCACCGCCTTGCCTGTTTTTTATCTCAAAGCTGCCACCCCAGAACTCTACCCTTTCCTTGATACCTATGATACCAAGAGATGTGGGGTTGAATGGGTTGTCCTGGAGTCCCCTGCCATTGTCTTCAATGGCAAGGACAATGCCACCCTGGTCTTCCTTCAGATCAATCCTTACCCTGGATGCCCCGGAATGCTTGGCAACATTCGTCAGTCCTTCCTGTAGTATCCTGAAGATATCAATGGAGAGGTGCTGACCCAGGACAATCTCCTCAGGGGTTATTTCCAGTGTACATTCTATCCCTGTGTGCTTTTCAAACTCCTCTACCTGCCACCTCACCGCTGCACCCAGGCCAAGGTAGTCAAGCAGAGGGGGTCTTAGTTCAATGGATATCCTCTTTACTATCCTTATTGTATCATCTAAAAGCTGTAGTGTGTCTTTCACCCTTTCAAGGAGATTCGTATCAATACCTGAAAGGTGGTTTTTCAACCATCCCAGGTTCAGCTTGATTGCTGTGAGTGACTGGCCCAGCTCATCATGCACCTCCCTTGCAATCCTTGCCCTCTCTTCCTCCCTCAGTGTCTGCAGGTGCGCGGATAACCTGAGGAGCTGTTCACGGGACTCTCTCAACTCCCTCTCCACCACCCTTCGGTGATATAGCTCCTCTTCAAGTATCCTGTTCACCTTCTGCAGGTCAAAGCTGCTTTTAAGTGTCTTGGCAAATTCAAAGACAAGGGGCATAAGGGCTATGGGTACAACAAAGGCATCAATTGTACCAATCAGCACAAGGTCCCTTGAAAAGCTCCCCCACCATACAAAACCCAGGATCGTGTTCATAACCGCAGTAATAATCTCTGAGCCCAGTATGATTAATACAAATAGAATCCAGGGGTTGTGAGAACGTAGATAATGCCTGATTATTTCAGATAATCTCTTCATGGTTTATTCTATTTAAAGCTCTCTGGCAGGGTAAATTTTGGTGCCGGTGGAGGGATTCGAACCCCCGACTCTGCGGATATGAGCCGCATGCTCTTACCAACTGAGCTACACCGGCATTAAAAGCATTATACAGTATTAAGACCCCTCCATTGTGTGTATCATAACAAGCCATTCAATACAACAAAGACTTTTAATTATAGCAAATACAGTGATATTCTCTCAATATCACGGCATGGCATTTTTCGTAAAATTTGAGGGTGCTTTGCCCTTCAAACTCCACGGGATAAGGCATCAGGTCTCGCATCCGGGATTGTTTTTTCCAGTAGTGTCCAAAATAATTTTACTTTATCTATAACAAGGCAGGGTGCCGAAGAAAAATAAGCACCACACCTTATTCACAGTGAGCAGTAAGCAGTAAGCAGTTGATGAGTGAATGGGTAGATGAGTAGATGGGTTAGTAGTAAGCAGTGAGCAGTAAGAAGAGGCCTCCGAAAAATCGCAGATTTTTCGGAGTAGAGAGGTGGTTCATCATGGCATTGATACACCCCCACCTTCATCCTCCCCCTTCAAGGGGGAGGTATGGAGGGGGTTGTCTTTTAGGACTTAAGTGGATAGACAAGGGTCTTGATGTAAGATACTTGAGGTATTGCTACATGGCATTCTTCACCACCTCTGGGCCTATAGGGTTTGTTTCTTTACTTGTTTTAGTGTATAACGATAAAAAAGAGGTTACTTTATTGATTAATCCTGTGGTTGG
>DROX01000265.1 GCA_011321725.1 Nitrospirota bacterium
CCTAACAGTTCAACTACTTACTGCTAACCCATCAACCCATCCACCCATCTACTCATCTACCCATTCACCCATCAACTGCTCACTGCTTACTGCTCACTGTGAATAAGGTGTGGTGCTTATTTTTCTTCGGCACCCTGCCTTGTTTTATAAAATTGAAGTTGTTTTGGACACTACTGGTAGCATAAAGTTTCTCAAAAAATTAACCATACATCTATACCAGAAGAATGCCTATAGAAAGAAGGACACAAAAGCAGCATACAGGAACAGCCCTTGATGGGCTTGAGAAAATCAAAGAGGCGCTGATTCTGGATGCTTTAAACAAAACCTTTCTGCTAAAATATTTCCATGCTGAACCAGACCATCAACCTTGCCAGGGTAACCTTCAAGGGAGGAGTAAGAACAAAGGTGTTTATAACACTCCTTGTGTTGTCAGTGATTGCCTTCCTTGTGATAATCCCCTCATTTGCATCATTCTCCATGCGTCAGACAAGAGAGGTGGCTACATCACTGAGCCTGTCCCTTATATCATTTGTCCTGCTCGTGCTTGCCCTTTTTCTGGGTATTCAGTTGATCTACAAGGACATAGAACAGCGGATAACCCATTTCGTCCTGAGCCAGCCCATCTCAAGGGAATCCTACATACTGGGGAAATTTACAGGCCTGTCACTGATTATACTCCTTTCATCCCTGATACTTGCGGTCTTCTCAACCATCACACTGGTTGTGGCAGACAGGCTGTACACAGCAGACCTGCCCATAAGATGGGGAAACTACTTTACTGCTGTCACTATGGAGGGCATAAAGACCCTCGTGATCGCTGCATTTGTGATACTCTTCAGCAGTTTTTCCACGAACGTCTTTCTACCCCTTTTTGGTACAATCGGCGTCTACATCGTGGGTAATACGAGCCAGTCCATCTATGACTATATCCAGAGTGCCTATGGGGAAAAACTCCCCTATGTGACAGTACTTGTATCAAAGATTGCCTATTATATCTTTCCCAACCTGACACTTTATGACTACAAGTTTTATGCAATATACAATCTTGATGTGTCATCCCGAAGTGTATTTATCGCCATCGTCTATGGTGTGCTGTACATGGCCATAATACTCTCTATCTCCATACTGGTCTTTCGTAGAAGGGAGATGTTATGAAGAAAATACTTCCCCTTGCCGTTATTGTTGTCTCCATTGTGATTCTCGTACCGGTGGTTAAGACCACCACACTGGAGCTGTCAAAACGATCGGCAGAAGAGAAGCTTGGCTATGTCCCTTCCAGGGGCATACTCAAGATACTATCCCTTGACCACAGGGCACTGCTTGGGGACTGGCTTTTCTTCAAGGTTATGACCTACTACGGTGGCAAGATTGACCCGAACCTTGGCGGTACAGGGAGAAACATTGAATACTACAATATGTACAGATTCCTGGATACAGCGAGTTTCCTTGACCCTTATAACATTGATATCTATTACTTTGCAGAGGCGGTCTTCACATGGGGTATCGGCAGAATCAGAGAGGTGAACAGGATACTTGAAAGGGGGCTTAAATACAGGACATGGGATCATTACATCCCCTTTTTTATAGGTTTTAATTATTTCTATTTTCTGAAGGACTATGAGAATGCCTCCAGGTATCTTAAGAAGGTTGCCGAGATGACCAGGAGTTCCTTCTATGCAAGCCTTGCCTCAAGGATGATGTACGAGGCAAAAAGGACTGACGTGGCAATAGGGTTCTTAAAAAACATGATCAGGGAGATAAGGCAAGAAGGACTGAGAAGAAACCTCATGGTAAGACTGAAGGCCCTGGAGGGTGTATCAATCATAGAAAAGGCGATCCTTCAGTTTCAACACAGGTATGGCAGGAGGCCCAATAGCATTGAGGAGCTCGTAAAAACAGGGCTCCTGAAGGGGATACCTGAAGACCCATACGGTGGAAGATTCTACATTGCCAGTGATGGCAGGGTACGTTCAACAAGCAAATTTGCCTTTCAGAGGAAGAATGACCGCAGCAATAAAGACAGAAAATCTCGGTAAGACCTATCGTGGCAAAAGAGGCAAAAGGGTAGAGGCACTGAAGGGTCTCAATCTTGAGGTGCAGAAGGGCGAGGTATTCGGTTTCCTTGGCCCAAATGGTGCCGGTAAAAGCACAACGATAAAACTTCTGATGGGTCTGATTTTTCCATCAAGGGGCAAATTTCTCATAAACGGCATAGAGGGCAAGGATACAGGATATAAGAAATTCGTGGGATATCTGCCCGAGAATCCGTCATTTTATGATTATCTTACAGGTGAGGAGCTGTTGATCTTTGTGGGCAGGAATTATGAGATGCCCTTAAAGAGACTCCGTGAAAAGGCAGGGGAACTACTGGAAACCCTTGATCTCCACGATGCAAGAAAAAGACCGATACGGAGCTACTCCAAGGGGATGGTACAGCGGATAGGGCTTGCCCAGGCACTGATTCATGATCCGGAAATACTCATCCTTGATGAACCCATGAGCGGGCTTGATCCCCTGGGAAGGATCCTTGTGAAGGAGCTTATCCTGAAGCTCAAAGAGCGGGGAAAGACCATATTTATGAGCACCCATATACTGAATGATATAGAGGTGCTCTGTGACAGGGTGGGGATTATTGCGAAGGGCTCTTTAAAACGCGTTGTCAAGATTGAGGACCTTATGACAAAAGGTATAACAGGTTACACTGTGATCTTTAACGAGATCTCCCACGAAGTGAAGGAGAGGATAAAGGAACTTGGTGCTATTGAAACCGGCAGGATGAGCTATACTGTGAGCAAAGAGAACCTGATTGAACTGGTGGATATCGTAAAGGATGACAGGGAGACGGACATAAATCTTATTGAACCGGAGCGTAAGGGGCTTGAAGAATTATTCAAAGAGGTCATCAGCGAGGAATAGGTGTCAATGATCGGGGCCTATATCAGATTACTCCGTCCCCGTCACTGGGTGAAGAATCTCTTTCTCTTTGCAGCCCCCTTCTTTGGAGGTACACTTTTTCGGGAGGATATACTACTGCTTGCCTTCCCAGTCTTTCTATCATTCTCTCTTTGTGCAAGTTCTGTATACATCATAAATGACATACTGGACAGGGAAAAAGACCGTCACCATCCAAAGAAGAGACAGCGGCCTGTGGCATCAGGTGCAATAAGCCCCCTTAAGGCCTTATCTGTCATGATCTTTCTCCTGATCCCATCCCTGTATCTGTCCCTCATGATAGAGAGAGGGTTCTTTCTATATATAGTCCTCTACCTGCTGATACAGATGGCATATAGCATCAGGTTCAAGAACATTGCCATACTGGACATATTCTGTATTGCCG
>DROX01000266.1 GCA_011321725.1 Nitrospirota bacterium
TATCTTCTTTATAACAGGTTCTTCTGCCTTCCCTGTTAACATTGTAGGACAAGGCCCGACAATCCATAGTAAAACAAAAACTGGATTACCCGGTCAAGCATACCCTCTGACTTTTATTTCTATCAGCATTTCTGGATCTCCTACAAAACAGGACAGTTGTAATGTATAATATCTTATGCTGGTAGATCTGATAGGAATTTACAACAGGGCTAACAATGATCCCCTTCAAAGATGATAATCCGACAAATAGATTTCCCTATGTCACGATTGCCATAATTGTTGTCAACACCCTTGTCTTCCTTGTTGAACTGTTCCATCCAGGTGGGATGCAGGCATTTGTCTACAGATACGGTGCTATCCCAAGGGAACTGCTTGGATTCTCAACAGGTGCATTGCTCAGGGTTGTTACCTCCATGTTCCTGCACGGGGGGCTGTTCCATATAGGAGGCAACATGCTTTATCTCTGGATATTCGGCAACAACGTGGAGGACAGGCTCGGTCATCTCAGGTTCCTTGTCTTTTATTTCACGGCAGGTGCAGTGGCGGCCTTTTCCCATGCCCTGTCTGCTCCCTCCTCAGAGATTCCCATGGTAGGGGCAAGTGGTGCAATAGCTGGCATCCTGGGTGCATACCTCTTGCTTTATCCCCATGCAAAGGTGCATACTTTAATATTCTTCGGCTTTTTTATTGAGATTATACGTATCCCTGCCTTTGTGGTGATAGGGTTCTGGGGTATAATACAGATATTTAGTGGTATAATGTCAAAGGGCCTGGCAGCGCAGACAGGGGTTGCCTGGTTTGCCCACATCGGGGGCTTCCTTTTTGGGCTGCTGACGATAAAGCTCTGGATACCGAAAAGGAGGTCCAGGTTTTTATAGAGAGAAAGTTTTAGGAGGTTATTGTGATAGTAATCTGTCCAAAGTGCAGGGTCAAATTAAAAATCGCTGATGAAAAGGTCTCGCCAGAGGGAACCAGGTTCAAATGCCCGAAGTGTACAACCATCCTGATGGTTAAAAGACCTGCCAGCAAGATCAGAGAGAGGCAGGATAACCTCGTACTGGTTGCTCATGGTGACAACAGTGTGATTGAAAAGGTCTCCAGGATACTTGAGCAGGAGGGATACCAGGTAATAACAGCCACAAACGGGATTGATGCCATGGTGAAGTCACTGAGGGAACACCCCTTCCTTGCACTCATAGACGTAGCCCTGCCAAAGATATATGGCTTTGAGGTCTGTAAAAGGATAAAGGAGAGAAAAGAGACCTCCGACGTAAAGGTAATCCTCATAACAAGCGTCTATGACAGGTCAAGATACAGAAGACCCCCCTCCTCCATATACGGGGCTGATGATTATATAGACGAACCAGAGCTTGAAGAGAGGCTCTCAGAGAAGATAAGACAGCTTCTCACCAAGGAAGAAGCCCCCCCTGAAAAGGAGGCCCCTCCCTCACCACCAACGGAAGAGACAAGGGAAAAGGAGAGTGTTCAAGGCCCGGTGGGAGAAAAGGTGGTGGAAGAGGCAGAGGATGCCGATATCAAGCGTGCCCGGAGACTTGTAAGGACGATCCTCTCGGACATTGCACTTTACAACCCCAAACAGGTTGAAGAGGCAATTGAGAGAGGCACCTTCAGGGAGACCTTCCAGACCCAGCTCAAGGAAGGGATGAAGCTGTACCAGCTGAGGATACCCCAGGAGGTAAGACAGAAGGGTGATTTCTTCAACGAGGAGATTGAAAGATTCATAGAGGAAAAAAAGAGGAACCTGATGAAGTAATTTTCCAAAAAAAGCAGATTTTTAAAGATATCTTGAGTTAAATAACAATATCATCCCTTATCTTTTCATTTGAAACCTTGCCAGAAGCCCTCAAAAACCTTTATATTAGCACTCGCTAAAGGTGAGTGCTAATAAAATCTTAAAGAAAGGAGAGGTGCCTATGAAGTTCAAACCATTAAAAGACAGGGTCTTTATCTCTTATACGGAAGAGGTGGAAAAGACACCAGGTGGTATCTATGTTCCTGACACCGCCAAGGAGAAACCCCAGAGAGGAAAGGTTGAGGCCATCGGAACAGAGGTGAAGGAGGTCAAGGTTGGTGATGAGGTGATGTTTGACAGGTATGCTGGCTCCAAGGTGAAGATGAATGGTACAGAGTATCTGATCGTCAAGGAAGAGGATATCCTCGGGATTGTAGAAGAGTAAAATAACTTTTAAGGAGGTTGATACTATGGCTGCAAAACAGTTGGTATTTAATGAAGATGCAAGGAATTCCATCCTGAAAGGTGTAACGCTTCTTACGGATGCTGTAAAGGCCACCCTTGGTCCTAAAGGCAGGAATGTTATAATTGACAGGAAGTTTGGCTCACCAAATATTACAAAAGACGGTGTCACGGTGGCCAAAGAGATTGAGCTTAAAGAGCCCTTTGAAAACATGGGTGCCCAGCTTGTCAGGGAGGTTGCCTCAAAGACATCTGACACAGCAGGTGACGGAACAACCACCGCAACGGTACTTGCCTATGCAATCTACCGTGAGGGGATGAAAAATGTTGCTGCCGGTGCCAATCCCATGGACCTCAAAAGGGGGATTGAGAAGGCAGTAGATGTTGCTGTGGAGGAGTTGAAGAAGCTCAGCAAACCGGTACAGGAGAAGAAGGAGATCTCCCAGGTAGGTGCCATCTCGGCAAACAACGACCCCTCCATTGGTGAACTCATTGCCGATGCAATGGACAAGGTGGGCAAGGACGGTGTGATCACCGTTGAAGAGGCAAAGAGCATGGCAACCACCCTTGATGTGGTTGAGGGTATGCAGTTTGACAGGGGCTACATCTCTCCTTACTTTATCACTGATCCTGAGAGGATGGAGTGCACCCTTGAGGATGTGTTTATCCTTATCCATGACAAGAAGATATCCAGCATGCGTGACCTCATCCCTCTGCTTGAGCAGATTGCAAAGATGGGCAGGCCACTGCTCGTGATTGCAGAGGATGTTGAGGGTGAGGCACTGGCCACACTTGTGGTGAACAAGCTTCGCGGTACCCTGCAGGTCTGTGCTGTGAAGGCACCCGGCTTTGGTGAGAGAAGGAAGGCCATGCTTGAGGATATCGCCATCCTGACAGGTGGCCAGGTGATCTCAGAGGACCTGGGTATGAAGTTAGAGAATGTCAAGATTGAGGATCTGGGTCGTGCCAAGAAGGTAACGGTGGACAAGGAAAACACCACCATTGTTGAGGGTGCGGGAGATCCTGCAAAGATCCAGGGCCGTATAAAGCAGATCAAGACCCAGATCGAGGAGACCACATCTGATTATGACAGGGAAAAGCTCCAGGAGCGGCTTGCCAAGCTTGCCGGTGGCGTGGCAGTAATCAATGTGGGTGCTGCAACTGAGACAGAGATGAAGGAGAAAAAGGCAAGGGTGGAAGATGCCCTGCATGCCACAAGGGCTGCTGTGGAAGAAGGCATAGTGCCCGGTGGCGGTGTGGCACTGCTCAGGTGCATACCTGCTGTTGAGAAGTTGCAGCTTGAAGGTGACCAGCAGATCGGGGTTGACATAATAAAGAAGGCCCTTGAGGAGCCCATCAAGCAGATTGTGAACAATGCAGGCCTTGAGGGCTCAATAATCGTGGAGAAGGTCAAGGCATCTGATGATCCAAACTTCGGTTTTGATGCGCAGAAAGAGGAATACACAGACATGATGAAGGCGGGTATTATTGACCCCACAAAGGTCACAAGGACAGCGCTACAGAATGCAGCATCCGTGGCAGCACTGCTCCTGACCACATCTGTGATGATCACAGAGATACCAGAGAAAGAGGAAAAGATGCCGGCTGCACCCGGTGCGGGAATGGATATGTACTAAAGGTTCCTGAAAAGGGCGGCACCGCCGGTGCCGCCCTTTTTTATTTTCTGCCTCCCATGTTTTATAATGAAGATCTGAAATGTTTAAGGTAACCACTCTTTCAAGAATAGCCGTCATTGTCCTCTCAGTATTTCTCCTGTACTTTTCTACATTCTTTGTACCCAGAGAGATCCCATCCCCTGCGGAGATCCAGATAAAGGATGGAATGACCTTTGACCAGACCGTGAATGCACTGAAGGCGAGAGGGATCATAAAGGATACCTTTATCTTCAGGGGCATGGGGCTGCTGACCGGTGCGGACAAAAGAATAAAAAGAGGGTACTATCTCTTCTCCGGAGAGCTCTCACCCTACAGCATACTGAAAAGGCTGGTTGAGGGCAGGGTAGAGGAGGTAAGGGTCACCATACCAGAGGGGTTCAACCTATGGCAGATCGCTGAAAGGCTTGATAAAAAGGGCATTGTAAAGAAGGAGGAATTCCTGGGGCTTGCCTTTGACAGGAATCTCCTTGATAAACTTGATATAAAAGGCCCCTCGCTGGAGGGGTATCTCTTTCCTGATACATACATCTTTCCCAGGGGGGTTGGACCGGTAGCGGTAATCAGGACAATGGTTGATAACATGAGAAGACACCTCAGTGGTGAGCTGCTGCAGGAGGCCGAAAGAAAGGGGCTTTCAGAGCTTGAGGTGCTTACCCTTGCATCCATTATTGAGAAGGAGGCAAGGGTGGATGTGGAAAGGCCCCTCATCTCTGCTGTATACCACAACAGGCTGAAAAGGGGGATGCCGCTTCAGGCTGATCCCACGACCATATACGACCTGAAAGATGAGAGACGCCCTGTTACAAGAAAAGACCTCCTGAGGGACTCGCCCTACAATACTTACATCCACAGGGGGTTACCACCTGGTCCCATTGCCTCGCCGGGGCTTGCCTCAATAAGGGCAGCGGTGTATCCTGCGGATGTCCCTTACCTCTACTTCGTTTACAGCGGTGAGGGACGGCATGTATTTTCAACCACCAAGGAGCAGCACATGAGGGCGGTAATGAGGTATAAAAGAAACAGGAAATAGTTACTTTTTCTATCGGAATTTTTCGTGGGGAAGCTCCTCAGGAATTTATCCATGGGAAGATGATAAAATTATATCATGGGATACACAAGGGAAAATACAAAAAGGGTGATGATAGGAAATGTGCCAGTGGGTGGAGGGGCACCAATTGTTGTCCAGTCCATGACCAAGACATTTACCATTGATACCACAAAGACGATCAGACAGATAAAACGCCTTGAGAATCTGGGATGCGAGGTGGTGAGGCTGGCTGTACCTGATCAGGACTCAGCAGTGGCACTGGGCAGGATAAAGAAAAACACCAGGATACCCTTGATTGCTGATATTCATTTTGACTGGAGGCTTGCCCTTGAGGCTATAAGGCAGGGTGTGGACGGGCTCAGGATAAACCCCGGCAATATTGGTGCAAGGTGGAAGATCAAAGAGGTTGTCACTGCTGCGAAGGAAAGGGCCATACCCATAAGGGTTGGCGTGAACTCGGGCTCACTTGAAAGGGACATCCTGAAGAGATACAAAAGGCCGACACCCGAGGCGCTTGTGGAGAGTGCACGAAGACATATTGAGATGCTTGAGGATATGGGCTTCTCTTCCATCAAGGTCTCCCTGAAGGGTTCTGATGTGCCCCTTACCATAGAGGCCTACAGGCTGTTTGCCGAAGAGTTTGATTATCCCACCCATATAGGCATTACCGAGGCAGGCCCGCCGCCCCTTGGCACCATCAAAAGCGCTGTAGGGCTTGGGATACTGCTCTATCAGGGCATTGGTGACACCATCAGGGTCTCTCTCACCGCATCGCCCTACGAGGAGGTGAGGGCAGCCTACGAGATACTCTCCTCCCTTGGCCTGCGACGCAGGGGGGTCCAGATAATATCCTGCCCAACCTGCGGAAGGTGTAGCATTGACATCATCAGAATGGCAAGGGATGTAACAAAAAGGCTTTCCAGGATAGACAGACCAATCACAGTGGCAGTTATGGGCTGTGTTGTAAACGGCCCTGGTGAGGCGAGGGAGGCGGATTATGGTATAGCAGGTTCAAAAGGTGAGGGGATACTCTTCTCAAGGGGCGAGGTGGTAAAGAGGGTGAGGCAGGAGGAGCTGATTGAAGAACTGATGGGACTGATAAGGGAGGAGAGTTGAATGGAGGTCATCCGCAGCATCAGGGCAATGCAGGAGACGGTACGAAACCTGAAGGAGAGGGCTGTAACAATCGGGTTTGTACCAACAATGGGTGCGCTCCATGAAGGGCATCTCAGCCTGATCAGGCGGTGCAGGGAGGAGAACAGCTTTGTGGTGGTCAGCATATTTGTAAATCCCATCCAGTTCGGCCCTTCAGAGGACTTCCAGAGCTACCCGAGGGACCTTGAGGGGGACATGGAGAAGCTCTCGGCCCTGGGCGTGGATCTGCTCTTCTTCCCTGACCTCAAGGAGATATATCCTGACGGCTACAGCACATATGTGGTTGTGGAAGGACTTTCAGATAAGATGTGCGGTGCCTTCAGACCAGGACACTTCAGGGGTGTGGCCACGGTGGTGGCCAAGTTGTTCAATATTGTCAAGCCAGACAGGGCATACTTTGGACAGAAAGACTACCAGCAGACCGTGATTATCAAGAAGCTGGTGGAGGATCTGAACTTTGATATTGAGATAGTGGTATGCCCCACTGTTAGAGAATCGGACGGGCTTGCCATGAGCTCCAGGAATCTCTATCTCAATGCTGATGAAAGAAAGGCTGCCAGCTCCATATACAGGGTATTGAAAAAGGCAGAAGAGATGGTGCGTTCAGGAGAGGCCCTTGAGAGGGTAAAGGAATATATGGAGAATGCCCTGTCCACCGGGCCATTGATAAGGGAGGTTCAGTATGCCTCTGTTTACCATCCCGAGACCCTTGATGAATTAACCTCTGAGAGCCTAAAGAGAAGCGGTTGCAGGGAGGTGGTGCTGGCCGTTGCCCTTGTGATCGGGAATGCAAGACTTATTGACAATATCGTGGTGGATTTGACTAAATAATAACAATGATGAACAAGATATTTGTCCAGATAATTGATAACCCCTTTGAAGACCTGTTGATTAATGATGATTACTTTGACAACGGGGCGGACAACCAGGCGATAGCTGAACAGCTCCAGCAGTCCCTGGACTACCATTATCCCAACATGGTCTATGTGGAGTATGTTGACCTCTTCCTGGAGGATGAGGAGAGGTTCCAGGATATCAGGGAGATGCTGGGGCATGGTCTGATAACACTACCTGTGGTGCTTATAAATGGCAGGGCCTTCTTCCACGGGGGTGTCTCCTACCAGTTGATCCTGAAGGAGATTGAGAACATACTCTCCTCTGGCCCTGTACACTAAGAAAGACCGTAGTTCTTGATCTTCCTGTGGAGATTGCTCCTCTCTATGTTCAGTACCTCAGCGGTCCTGGAGATATTCCAGTTGTTCTCTCTCAGCTTTGCCAGTATGAAGTCCCTCTCAAAGGCCTCACGTGCCTCCTTGAGGGTCTTGTAGGAGAAATAGTCCTTCTTGCCGATATTGTAAAGGAAGATATCCTTTTCTGTCACAGTGTCATGTCTTGTCATGATCACAAGCCTCTCAATCACGTTCTTCAGTTCCCTCACGTTGCCAGGCCAGTCATAGTTGATCAGCACCTGCATGGCCTCTTCTGTCAATCTCTTTCTGGTCTTTTTGTATTCCTGGGAGAACTCCTCAAGAAAATAATCCACAAGAAGGGGGATATCCTCTTTCCGCTCCCTTAGAGGCGGGATATGAAGGGGGATCACATTCAACCGGTAGAAGAGGTCTTCCCTGAAGTTACCCTTCTTCACCTCCTCGTGAAGCTCTTTGTTGGTGGCAGCAATGATCCTCACATCCACCCTGATCTTCTTGCTTCCGCCAACGCGCTGGAACTCCTGTGTCTCTATCACACGTAAGACCTTTGCCTGTGTCTGCAGTGACATGTCTCCTACCTCGTCCAGAAAGAGTGTTCCATTGTCTGCCAGCTCAAACTTGCCCTTCTTTCTCTCATATGCACCTGTAAAGGAGCCCTTCTCATGTCCGAAGAGTTCACTTTCAATAAGTTCCTGGGGGATAGCTGCGCAGTTGACCTCAATAAATGGGTTGGAAGCCCTTGGCCCGTTGTAGTGGATAAGGCGGGCAACCAGCTCTTTGCCGGTGCCGCTTTCTCCTGTTATCAAGACCCTGCTCGTGTTAGAGCCAAGTATTGTTATCTGGTCCTTCAAATCCCTCACAACAGGGGATTGGCCTACCAGCTGCCATTTTCTTGAGATATCCTCCCTCAGGGCCTGGAACTCCTTTTCCAGTACCCCCCGCTCAAGTGCCCGCTGGGCCGTAAGGAGCACCCGTTCAAGGGATAGGGGTTTCTCAAGGAAATCATAGGCACCCATCCTGGTGGCCTTTACAGCCAGGTCTATGGTGGCATGTCCTGAGATCATCACCACCGGCAGGGTGGGTCTTTTAATTCTCAGCTCCTCAAGGAGCTCTATGCCGTCACGGTCAGGCAGCCATATATCAAGGAAGACAAGATCAGGGTTGTCAGCCTCAATGATCCGCATGGCATGGGCAGCATCCTCCGTTGAGAGCACCTCATAGCCTTCGTCCTCCAGGATATCCCCGAGGCTCTGTCTGATCCCTTCCTCGTCATCCACTATAAGTACTGTATAAGCCATCTCATTGATCCCTGAAAAAGTTTATGGATTTAAAAACAAGCAATAGACTCTAATTCCCTTCCCCCGAGGCCGGTATCTCTATGGTAAATACTGTACCCCTTGGTTTGTTATCTTCTGCCCTTATATCTCCACCATGGTCCTTAATAATTTTATGAACAATGGCAAGTCCAAGTCCAGTACCCTCTTTCCTGGTTGAAAAGTAGGGCATAAAGAGCTTGTCCTTTGCCTCCTCATCAATTCCCACGCCTGTGTCTGATATCCGTAGTATTACCATCCTGCTTTCAGGATCAAACCCCACATCTATGCTGACCTCTCCACCATCCCTTGTTGCGGTGAGTGCATTGTCAATAAGATTAATAATCGCCCTCTTGAAGTGCTCCGGATCAATGTTGACCTCGGGGATATCCCCGGAAGAGGAAAACCTGATCTTCTGGCTGGAATTATCATAGAGCGAGACAACATCCCTTATTACATCCTTGATATTGCAGGCTGTGGGAACCGGCTTTGGCATCCGACCAAGCCGTGAAAATTCATTCACAAGCCTCTGGAGGCCCTCCACCTCCCGGATAATGGTCCTTGTGGCCGATTCAATAACCCTGCCAAGATCAGGGCTGCCCTCCTTCCACTTCTTCCGTATCCTTTCAGTGGACAGCTTTATAGGGGTAAGGGGGTTTTTGATCTCATGGGCTATCCTCCTTGCCACCTCCTGCCAGGCGAGGGCCTGCTGTGCCTTCAGCAACTCGGTGATATCCTCAAATACAGCAAGCAGCCCAAGGGACTGCCCCGTGGTGTCACTGATCTGGGTGATTGTGATCTTCAGTGTTCTCGTCTTGCCATTGATGGAGACCTGGAGCTGTCTTGAGATATGAGAGAAGTCCCTGAGATCTATCTTTTTTACAAAGTCCCTGAGTTCCTCGGATTCCAGCCCCCTCAGTAGTACCGAATAGTGCCTCCCTATCACATCCTCGGGCCTTACGTTCAGGATTGAACAGGCCGCGGTGTTGATGGTGATAACCTCCTGCTTCTCATTAAGGGAGATCACTCCAGAGTCAATATTTTCAACTATGCCCTCAAAACATATCCTCCTGCGGTCAGACTCAAGATAGGCGTTCTGCAGGGATTCCTTGCTCTCTCTGAGGTCCCTTACCATCCTGTTGAAGGACTGTACAAGGAGGCCGATCTCGTCATCCCGCTGTATGTCCAGTCTGACATCAAGGTTGCCCCTTCCCACCGACTCTGTGGCATAGGCAAGCTTCTGTATGGGTTCGGTAATCCAGCGAGATATCCTCAGGGAGACCCATAGTGCCATGAAGATAACAAGCAGCGTGAAAAATCCAAGGGCAAGGAAGTAGTTGGTCTTTAAAGGGAATCGCCACTTAAAGAGGGAGATGTAGTTTTCATAATCACTCCTTATCTGTTCGGCCTTTTTCACTATATCCTGAGGCAGCACCTCCTCAACCACCAGCACCCTTGAGACCCTTCCCCTCCTCTTCACCGGTAAGACGGCCCTTATGATGTCTCCCGTGGGCTTTGATATTACCTCTGTGCCCTCCTTTCCCTCAAAGGCAGCCTTAATCGTCTCTGTATAATCCCGGGGTAGGCTCTTGAGCCATCTGACCCTGAAAGGGGGTGACGGTGCCATACCCCTTATCACCCGACGTGCCTCCTCCATTGTGTGTTCTTTCTCACGATCATAGAGTGCACGTGCCAGATACAGGGCATTCTCCACAGGGGTCTTGACCTGGGGGGTCAACCAGCGATCTATGTACCTGTTCACAAGACCACTGGAGATAATAAAGAGCGCTCCGGAAGGTATGAGGACGATGATTGTGAAGATGGCCACTATCTTTGTCCTGAACTTGTATCCCAGGACCTTCTGTCTTTTTTCAAGATAGACCTTGACAAGGCTCTTGAAGACAAAAAATATGAGAGTCAACAGGGAGATGGCCACAAAGTTAAATAAAAGCAGGAGTATTACCCTGTTGATTGAAATCTCGTTCATCTCTTTACATCCCTTGGTGGCCAGTGAAAGACCCTTGATTTTACACTTATGCTGAACTCTTTAACTGGCAGAAAAAAGAAGAGTTCGCTTATCAGCGAGGGGATATTCCTTGCCTTTGACTCCACCGTTACCTTTACAAAATATCTCCCCTCGGGAAGGCCTTCAAGATTTAGCAGGGGCACCTCGTTAAATTTAACAGCCCACTTCAGCATGGACTGAATGCCTTTGAATCTTTTTTTTATCCTCACCTTGCCATCAAAGGACCTTACCACAAACTCACCCTTTACAGGATCAGCCCTGAGAAACCTTACAATCCTTTTACCCACAATAAACTCGTCAGGCCATATATCCCAGTATTTGAATAGATCAACATATACTGTATACTCCTTCGGCAGTCCCTGACGGATCTCCTTCAGCTGGTCCTCGTCAATCTTCAATGAGAACCTTACAGAGAGGGTGTTGTCTTTATGAAAGATCAGTTCCGGTGGTGTTATTTCCATTGCCAGGGCGGGTATTGTAAGGGTCAATATCAGGACTGTCAGGAGAAAAGAGATTTTTTTATACATATTTAAAGTTCGGGACATTGTTCAAATAATATCTGATAAAATCCTGTTCAAAATAAATCCCTGTCAAGGCAGGGCACCTCATAAAAATAAGCCAACCACAGGATTAATCAATAAAGTAACCCTCTTTTTTATCGTTATACACTAAATCAAGTAAAGGAACAAACCATAAGGCCCAGAGGTGGTGAAGAATGCCATGATGAACCACCTCCTACTCCGAAAAATCTGCGATTTTTCGGATGCCTCTGCTCACTGCTCACTCTTACCGCTAACTCATCCACCCATCTACCCATAAACTGCTCACTGCTCACTGTGAATAAGGTGTGGTGCTTATTTTTCTTCGGCACCCTGCCTTGTTTGCAATTGTTAAATTATTTTGGACACCAGTGATCCGATAACATACTATAATAACATTACCAAAAACAGGTGGTAAATAGAATCAGGGCCTTTCCGGGGTATCTCTGAACTTTCCTGAACTGTCTACCGGATTCTTAATGGTGGGCAGGGACGGAATCGAACCGCCGACACGAGGCTTTTCAGGCCTCTGCTCTACCGACTGAGCTACCTGCCCGCAATACAGGAAATGTTTAAAACATTGAGGGGTTTTATATATTAGTATAAAGGTGGCCTAAAAAGCAACTTTACCCCTGCGGGCCTACCCGAGCCTGCGGCTTTTGGACAGAAGTAATGTTATAATAAGAGTGAGACTCTCAGACCAGAGCTCGTAGCTTCACTCTCTCAAAGGGGCAAGGCCCCTCAATTTTTCGTAAAAGAGTTGAAAAAAAAGATGAGAAAATACCTTAATCTGCAGATGGCCATATTCATAATCATTTCCGTCCTTGGCGTATCCATCTCCTTCTACTATATGCATAAAGAACTTGACTACATTGATCTCCTTTCCCAGGCCATGGAGAGCCTCCGTGCAAGGACAGAACTCAAGACAGAGATAGAGGCTTTAACAAGGGTATCAACACTGGACCGGAAAGAAGAGGCCCTAAGTCTTATCTCGCGCATGGAGGATTCCTTAAAAGTATGTACCGGTTGCCACGGTAAAGGCCACCACAGCAGCGTTGCTGAGATAAAAAACGTCATCCTGGACCTCAAGGACAGGTCTTTTGGTTCAGTACAGTACTATAAGACCCTGGAGAGGCTTGTCTCGCTCTACGAAGAGGCCTCGCAAAGGGGTGATATGCTCATAAACAAGAGAATTGCAAGGGCTGAAGCACTTTCACTTACACTCTGGGAGATCTTCTCGGCGATTCTCCTCGGTCTATTATTCGTCCTTGTCCTTTTCAGCCTGTACTTAAACAGGCGTGCAAAAAGGCATATGGAGGGCATCCTTGAAGCTGTCACAGCCCTTACAGAGGAGGAGGACCTCCCTGATGCTCTCTTCCAGGATGAGTTCAGGAAAATCGGGGATGCCTTTAAGAACCTCCAGCAGGAGCTACGGATAAAGGAGGAAAAGCTCCGGAACTGGGCAGACAACTGGCAGCTCACCTTTGATACTGTTGAGGAGATGATCGCCCTCTCTGACCTGGAGGGCAGGATACTGATGTATAACAGGGCATTCAGGGACAGATTTGGTGACAGCCTTGAGGGTCAGGATATTGACGAACTGATTGGAAGACATTTCCCGGACAACAGGAAGTCTCTTATAAGGGAGTGTATCCGTACAGAGAAGACCCATAAAGAAGAGATTGGTAATTCAGAGCAAACAATTGAAATCTCCATCTATCCCTTGAAAAACAGGGAGGGTAAAACAGTTGGGGGGATCTGGATTGGCCATGACATCACGGTGGAGAAAGAGCTTGAACAGAGGGCACTGCATTCTGAGAAGATGGTTGCCCTTGGAGAGCTCGTGGCAGGCATTGCCCATGAGATAAACAACCCCCTCTCGGTTGTGGTGGGTTACTCAGAGATGCTTTACTCCGATAGTGCCCTTCCACGGCAATACCAGAGACGACTGGAGAAGGTCTATCAATCTGCACTGAGGGCATCAAATATTATAAAGGTGCTTCTTGAGTTTTCCCGGAAGAAGCCTGCCAGGTTGATCCCCTGTGACATTAACGAGCAGATAAACAGGACACTTGGGATCATGGAATACGAGATCAGGGCTGACGGGATTGAGCTGAACAAAGAACTCTCCTCCGAGAGACTGATACTGGCAGATCCCATCCAGATCGGCCAGATATTTGTAAATCTTATAAAAAATGCCCACGATGCTGTAATAGAAAACGGCTCAACGAAGGAGATACACATAAAGACATTCCATGACAGAGACTATGTGTATGCACAGGTGGCTGACACAGGCGGTGGGATCTCAAAGAAACATTTGCACAGGATATTTGAGCCCTTCTATACAACAAAGGATGTTGGTGTTGGTACCGGGCTGGGCCTGTCCATCACCTATTCTATTGTAAAGGCCCATGGTGGGGATATAGAGGTAGAGAACAACAACAGGGGTGGTGCCACCTTTAAGCTGCGTTTCCCTCAATACAGAGAGGAAGTCAGAGAAGATATTGATGAATCATGAAGAGGGCGATCGTAATAGACGATGATACCGATGTCAGAGAGGTGCTCTCAATGTATCTTGAGATGATGGGCTTTTCTGTTGATACATTGAGAGGTGGCAGGCTGGGTATAGAAAAGATAAGGGAGTGTGAATATGATTACATCTTTTGTGACCTCAAGATGCCTGACATGAAGGGTGATGAGGTACTGAGAGAACTGGAAAGGGTTGACAAGGGCCTGATCAGTAGATTCATCCTTGTAACTGGTGCCATGATAGATGAAAAGACCGAGGGGTTCTTCCATTCAAAGGGTGTGAGGATACTGAAAAAACCCTTTACACTCAATGACATAGAATCCATCCTCCACTGAACCGCCACATTAAAGTCCCTCCCTCATATGTCCGATAAACTATTACTCGAGTCCAGCGATAAAGTTCATAGCAGTGGCATGGTAGAGTCTCACACATCATTCTCGCATGCCCTCCATGGCATGCTCCGAGGGAATTTTGTGGTTCACCATCCAGGTGAACCTTTATACAAAATTCAAAACCGTTCAGACTCTACCATGCCACTGCTTCCAGCTATTTCCTGTGTCTGGATTTGGGTGTTAGGTATATTTATTGCATAGAAATATCCTGGAGGTATATTGTGGACAGGGATGAGTTACTAAAGAGATGCAGGCTCCCCGTAATGCCACACGTGGCCATGAGGATAATGAAGATCTCCTCAGACCCCAATGCAAGGGTTGAGGATCTCCAGCATGCCATAAGTGTTGATCAGACCCTGACATCCAGGATACTTGCCATTGCCAACTCCTCCTTTTATGGGGTGCGCAGGGATATTGATACGATCTCAGAGGCTATATTCATCCTGGGGTTCAACGCTGTCAAGAACATCGCACTGGCGGTCTCCATGAAAGAGCTTTACGGTACGGGAACCTTGTCACAGAAGCTGTGGGAGCATGCCATCGGCGTATCCTCAGCAGCCCCGATAGTGCTTGCCAAGGTTAACAGACGGGGAATCCAGGCAGAAGAGGCTGTGGTGGGCGGGTTATTGCATGACATTGGCAAGGCTGTCTTGCTGCATGGTCTGCCTGATATATACCCCTCAGTACTGAACAGGGTCATCAAAGAACGGAGGCCCTGTCTGAGTCTGGAAAGAGAGGTCCTCGGTTTTGACCACCAGGATGCTGGTGCCATGCTTTTTGAACAATGGAGACTGCCTGCTCTGCTGACAAAGGTGGTGCAGTATCACCATCGCTGCCAAAGTATTGACGATGAAGGGGTCAAAACTTTGTGCGAGGTGATAAGGTATGCTGATTTCATCTGTACAAGGCTCGGTATCGGCTACAGAGAGCCCATGCCAGACCTCTGTGATGATGAGGAGGAAAGGCTGATTGCCTCTTTTGGTCTAAGCATTGATGATATAGAGGAGATCATATCCCTCTTCAGGGAGAGGTTTATCTCTGAAAAACTTGCGCTGGTGGGTTAAAGGATGGCAATTGATGCACTGAAAAGGGTCTATGAAACACCCCTGGTCAAACCCAATGTGGAGGTGATCAGGGCAAAGAATGAAGAGAAGAGAAAGAAGGGAAAAAAGAAAAAGGGCAAGGGTACAGAAGAAAAGGGGCAAAAAATAGATATCAGGGTATAACGGAGGAGAATATGCTGAAAAATCTGAGAACTAAGAAAAAAAAGGTGAAGAGAGAGGAGGCTGAAAGGCTCCTTCAGCTTGAACTCTCGGAGATTGAGGAGCTTTCGTCACTGCTTATGAGCAGGATTGATGAAAGGGTAAAGAAGCTCCAGGCCATTGAGAAGAGACTTGATGAAAAGATAGGCCTCATTGAAGACTATCTTAATCGTATTGATGCCTGTGCAGAAAAGCCGGGATTTTATTCAGAAACACCCTATGAGGAGGTAATGGTGCTTGCCGGCAAGGGTCTGAAGATAGAGGAGATAGCAAGCCTTCTTGACCTCTCCATAAACGAGGTTGAGCTGATAATAGATATGAAGGGCCAGGAAATATTTTCCCGATAGAGGGAAAATATTTTGCCATGAGAACCTCCCTTCCATCTTTCCGGCCATGGTCTGGCATCTCACTCTTCCCCGGACGATCCAGCATCTTCTGAGTTTTCACTGCCCATCCAGCCCTTCATAATGAGGGCCTTTCTATTCTGCGACTCTCTGGCATGGTAATTGCTTCAATGGAGGCGTCATGTACAGAGGGTTATACATAGCAGCCTCAGGGGCAATCACAAAGCATGCAAACCTCATCTTTCATTCAAGGAACATTGCAAACTCCGACACCCCTGCATACAAAAGAGAGGGGGTGGTATTCAGCAGTTTTGCACTACCCTCGGTAATGCCTGTTGCAGAGAGGGTGATGAAAGACCCCATGCCCATATTGATAACAGACTACTCACCTGGTGAGATGGTTCATACAGGCAATCCCCTTGATTTATCAATAAAGGGTGATGGGTTTTTCAGTATTGAAGGAAACCTCTACACCAGGAGGGGTGACTTCACCATTGACAGAATGGGCTACCTTACAACAAAGACAGGCAAAAAGGTGATGGGAACAAATGGCAGACCCATCCAGTTACCACCCGGTCAGGTTGAGATAGGCCAGTCAGGTGAGATCTCTGTCAATGGAGAACTGGTGGGTGCCATCAGGGTGGTGGACTTTCCAAAGCCCTATAACCTCATAAAGGTTGGGGACTCCACCTATATGCCCGGGCCTGGTTCCGGGCCACAGGATATACAGGCTTCCGTGGCCCCGGGAACACTGGAGGGCTCAAATGTCAGGGTGGTACATGAGATGATTGAGATGATAGAGACCATGCGAGAGTTTGAGGCCTACCAGAAGATGATAAGGGCCTTTGACGAATCAAGCCGGAAGGCTACAAATGAGATAGGGAGGATTTAGCCTATGTTAAGGTCACTCTTTATTGCAGCCACAGGTATGGAGGCACAGAAGCTGAATATTGATGTAATAGCAAACAACCTTGCCAACACAAACACAGCAGGTTACAAGAAGA
>DROX01000267.1 GCA_011321725.1 Nitrospirota bacterium
TAGAGAGGCTGAAGCACCAGATAAGGCTTGCCGAGGAAAGGGTTCGGAGAACGCCTCATAGCTTTGACGGTCGTGTGGTTCTTGAGGGCTATGAAACGTCGGATGTGGAAGAAATCGTTGATCTCCTTGAACTCTACGATATCGGAGAGAAGAACAGGGTTAGTCTGACAAACAAACTCCAGGAGCTTGCAGAAAATGCATCACTCCTTGTGAGAAGGAAGATAGAGTTTGATTTTGACACTGATGGCAACCTCTGCCTGTATCTGAGATTAAACGGAAGGGTTTAGAATCTCCATCTGCCAAAGACAGATGGTGCCCCCTGAGTAGAGAACTCAACGACTCTGATAATAAGAATATGCCCATTGAGTTTCTCCTTCAGGGCCTCAACAGGCTAGGAAATCCATTCTTATTTCTTTCTCTTTATCCTTAGATACTGGATCATGATCACCATCACATAGATTGCAATTCCCAGTGGATAGAGGTAATACTTCATGGATTGATCAAAATCAAAGAGACCCGCTACAGCTCCTGGATGGAAGAGGACAAATGCAGCGGCAAGGAAGAAGGGGATCTCATAGAGACGGTTTTTTGTAAGGCACCAGCCCTGGGCAAAACACTCAAAGGCTGATATCCCTATGAGCGCCATTGAGAATACAAGCAGCGCCTGTGGGATACTATGGATGTTGAACAGTATCAGGTCAGGATTGAAGACAAACATGAAGGCTATCACTGATGTCCTTATGTCATAAAGAAACCCCTGGATGCCTGTGGGAATGGGTTCTGACTGTGCAATTGCAGATGCCGTATAGGCGGCAAGCCCCACCGGAGGTGTGTCGTCTGCCAGTATGCCGAAATAGAAGCAGAACAGATGTGCCGCCATTATGGGTATAAAGAAACCGTATAGTTCCCCCACTGTGACGATTATCGGTGCGGTCAATGATGCCATAACGATGTATGTTGCTGTGGTGGGAAGCCCCATACCAAGGAGCATGCTCGCAATGGCGGTTATAAGGAGAAGGAGAAAAATATTACCACCCGAGATGTTCTCCACAATCTGGGTTATCATTCCGCCTATGCCCATATTTACCACACCCACAATTATGCCTGCTGCAGCACAGGCAAGCGCCACGGATATCATGTTCTTTGAACCCTGGATCATCCCCCTTGCGATGAGCCTTGCTGAAGAGGCTATTGCATGTTTAACCCCTTCTGCCTTTCTCAGTTCCTGGTATATAATCACGCCTGTAAGCACCAGTATTGCCCTGAAGGCAGAAAGCTCTGGCGAGTGCCTGAGCACAACAAGTTCATAAAGGAGCACCAGTATCGGCAACAGGTAATGAAGACCACCCTTCAGGGTTTCCTTCAGATCCGGCAGGTCTTCAGGAGGAAGCCCCTTTATGCCTAATTTAGAAGCCTCAAGATGGGTGATGCAGAAAAGCCCGAAGTATGAAACAAAGGCAGGTATTGCCGCAGCCTTCACAACCTCTATGTATGGGACATTTACATACTCTGCAATAATGAATGCCGCAGCTCCCATGATGGGAGGCATCAACTGTCCATCCGTGCTTGCCGCCACCTCTGTGGCAGCTGCCTTTCTTGGAGGATAGCCTATCTTTTTCATAAGGGGTATGGTAAAGGGACCTGTGGTGACTATGTTTGCAATACTTGAGCCTGAGATAAGCCCTGTGGCTCCGCTTGAGACCACGGCTGCCTTTGCAGCACCTCCCTTGAATCTGCCAAGAAGGGAAAGGGAAAGGTCTGTAAAAAACCTCCCGGCACCTGCAACCTCAAGAAGCGCACCCATCAGTACAAAGAGATAGACTATTGATGCAGAAACCCCCAGGGGGATACCATAGATACCTTCGGTTGAGAGGGTTATGTTGCTTATGTATTTCTTTATTGAGACACCCTTGAAGGCAAACACCTCTGGCATATAAGGACCAAGAAAGGCATATACTGTAAAGAGTATGGCTATTATTGAGAGGGCAGGGCCTATCACCCTCCTTGATGCCTCAAGAAGCAATAAAATCAGTACCAACCCCACCAGGATGTCACGTGGCAGGGGAAGGCCGGCACGCATTGTTATACCCTCATAATCTATAACGATATAGAGTGCACTCAGTGAGCCAATGATACATAGGATGTAGTCTATAACAGGTATTCCTTCGGCAGAGGAGATTCGGCAAAACCTGATTCTTCTCCTTTTCAAACAGGGAATTACCAGAAAGCAGAGTGTCATTGCAAAGGCAAGGTGTATGGACCTGATTTTTGTGCTGTCAAGGATGAGGAAACTTGCAATGCTGAGCTGAAATACTGCCCATGATATCGCCACTGAACCAACAATGAGGTTCTCAACCCTCCCCATCCTCCTGAGGTTGCCAGACTCTGCTTTCACTATGGATTCAGCCTCTTTATTAGCCACCTGGAAATCTGATCCTTATTCAATCAATGCAGGGTCTATATATTTCAGAAGGCCTGCCTCTCTGTAATACCTGAGTGCCCCTTTATGTATGGGTGCAGAGAGCCCCTGGAGCATGTTCTCTTTTGTCAATACCCCATAGGCAGGATGGAGTTTTTTGAACTCCTCAAGATTGTCAAAGACCTCCTTTGTGATGGCATAAACCACCTCTTCATCTACTTCTGCCGAGGTGACAAAGGTTGCCTTCACGCCTATGCTGGAAACATCCTCGGTGTTCACAGCCTTCGGGTAGAATTTTATGGGTATAATGGTCTTTGCGTAATAGGGATAACGCTTAAGGAGTGCATCAATCCCCGGGCCTTCAATGGGGATGATTCTTACCTTCAGTCTTCCCGAGGTTGCCTCCTTTATGTTCCCGTTTGGATGGCCCACTGTGTAGAAGAAGGCATCAATCCTTCCGTCCTGAAGAAGTGAAGGGGCCTCCACTGCCTTTGCCTGTTCAACATGGATACTGCTCAGGGGGATCCCTGCTGCCTCAAGGACATCCTTTGAGTTCTGCAACTGCCCAGAACCAGGGTTGCCAATGTTTACCCTTTTGCCCCTGAGATCCTGAAGCCTCTTGATTCCACTTTCTACAGAGGCTATGAGGGTTATTGATTCAGGATGGATGGAGAAGACAGAGCGAAGTTTTTTCTGGGGTCCTCTCTTTTTCCATTCCGCAAGGCCATGGTATGCCTGATACTGTCTGTCTGACTGGGCGATGCCGAATTCAAGGTCACCTGAGAGCACGGCATTGATGTTATAAACAGAGCCTGCAGTGGATTCAACAGTTGCCTTTATCCCGTATTGTCTGAACTTCTTGTTTATCATCCTGCTTATGGCACCGCCTGTGGGGTAATAAACGCCAGTCACGCCACCCGTGCCGATTGTGACGAATATCCTCTTTGACGCAGCACCTGCATCAACTGAGGTTATGAATATGGCACAAAAGAGAAAGAATATTAGTCTCCTTAAAGTCATGACAGCCTCCTTTCCGAGCCGGTTCTGTTGTTTTTCAAAAATTATATGATGGTAGGATATTTTATCATGAAAGGGGTATAAAGGACAGTTAAGAGTCTATAAAACCTCCGCCCTCAAGCCCCTTTCTCTTTCCAGCCTTACGAATCTCCTCTGTGTAAAAGCCTCGTGGCCTTAGGTCAGCAAGCTCACCTGCAAGTTTTTTTATCACCGTGGTCTTGCCAACCCCGGGCTTTCCCGTGATGAGAAGGTTTCTGA